>JAAVFI010000025.1 GCA_014800815.1 Bacteroidales bacterium
CGGTTAGATGTGAGCATGTAAGCGAAGTTAAGCATGTTGCTCTGGAGATTCATCAGGTTGCTTTGGAAAGTTGCGGTTGCCATATCGTTTAGTTTTTAGGAGTGATTTTCTTAGGGTTTATTTTGTCGTTTTCGTTGTCCGACGATGCAAAGTTAGGTTGCCGAAAAAGAAAATCAAGTATTTTAATGTAAATAAATGTTAAAGCATAAATATTGCATAATAAGGCTATATAACACGCAGTATAACAGGTAAATATAAAACGATAAAATTGTTACACGATTGTTACAACATGATACAAAAGCTGTGAATGTAATGTAAATGTAACAAAAGCGTGTGAAGAATGTGCTTGCGAAATCAGCTCGTATATGAACAAAAAAGCGGGCACACTCCGACACTTAAGGTCGGCGAGTGTGCCCGTATAGTAAGGTAGAATATTGTATTATTCGCGTGTGAAGCCGTCTTTATGGCAACGGTTGGTCATAGCCTTGATGCGATCTTGGGTCTCGGGGTGCGACGAGAACATCTTCTGCATGTAGCTGCTTTTAGCACCGGCTTCGTTTTCCATTTTTTCGAACTTCTCGAAAGCCTTAACCATGCCCCAGGGGTTGCGACCGTTGGCAACGAGGAAATCGTAGCCGCAGTTGTCGGCTTCCTTCTCCTGCTTCTGCGAGAATTTTGCGCTCATGAGGCCTTCGCCGAGGGCACCGAGCTGAGAGTCGGTGAGCTTGGCAATCTTGCCGTTAGAGGCAGCGATGGCGTCCTTTGCTGCGCCCGTGAGGAGCTGTTGCTTGAAAGCGTTCTTGCTGTGGTGCTTCATCACATGGCCGATTTCGTGTCCGATGATTCCCATGAGTTCGTCGTCGTCCATGATATCCATGAGCGACGAGAATACGCGTACGCTACCGTCGGGGCAAGCGAAAGCATTCACGTCAATTACCTCATATACCTTGAAGTTGAGAGGTATACCGTCGGCCGAAGTTATGCCCTCGGTGAGGCGGTTGAGGCGCTGAGTGTAAGGGCTGTCGGGAGCCGATACAGGGTTGATGCGGTCCATTTCGTCAACGGCATCCTTGACGTATGCAGCCATTTGCTGGTCGGTGATAGTGAGGGCCTGAGCTGTCTTTGCTACGGCAGAAATTGCGCGGGGCGAAACTTTGAACTGAGCGGCGCAGTGAGGTGCCGAAGCCGCCATGAAACCTGCGAGCAGCAGTGCTGAGAAAGATTTCTTATTGAAAGTGAACATGGATTTTGATAATTGTATTAATTTTGCCAGAGAAATCTCTGAGTAGATTTTGGGGATACAAAATTATCAAATTTCTCGGAAATGGCAAAAGGAAAATTTAAGGATAAGGCATTATTGATAGTCGGCATCGTAGCCATTTGTATCTTAGGCCTGGTGTCGATAGTACTTCAGGGAATGACCCTCGTAAGTTGGTACTCCATATGGGTGCCTGCATTGATAGTTGCAGCAGGGTGGGGTATAGGACGCGCTCTGCGCTACCACCGGGAGGGCCGCTACGACGGCTTTCAGGCATGCGTCTTCGCCATTGTCGGCACATTAGCAGTATCTACGGCCCTCGTCGCCGCCGTCCTCGGCACAAACTATCTCGGCCGCAACAAGGCCGAAGTAAGGCAAGTAGAAGCGACCGTAGTAAATAAATACACCGAGACTCGCACTCAGCGCGAGCGCCGCGGCCGCCGCTACACCGGCCGTCAACACACCTACCAAGTGTATTACATAATTCTCGAACTCCCCGACGGCCGCCATAAGGAACTCCAGGTAACTCTCGAAAAATACAATCACACCAAACTCTCACAACAAATCCACACAAACCTCACCCCCGGCCTCCTCGGCATGGATATATTCGAGATTGCGGGGCAGGGAACGGGGTCTTAATTCGGCCAAATATGGGCACATATTCCGACTTGATGAAACGGGATATCTATAACCTGACAATCAGCGAGAGAATACAATTAGTCGAAACGCTATTCCCGGAGGACTGAATTGGTTCAAAAAAAACTGCACATAAACTGCACGCAAATAGGGCAAAATTGAGCTTTTGAGCCTGATTTTGCTGAGATAACTCAAAATTGAAAGCCAGTAATATTGAGGTTAATCACCTCAGTATTACCGGCTTATCTTAGGAGCCGCGAGTGGGACTCGAACCCACGACCTTTTCGTTACGAATGAAATGCTCTACCAACTGAGCTATTGCGGCAACAATCAATGATGATGCAAAGTTACTACTTATTTTTGAGTCTGCAAACTATAAGTGAATTTTATTTTTGCATCCTCAACTCGGAGATCGGCCATTACGGGGGAGGCGATGTAAGGGTAAATCTCGGCCTCGACTTGTGTTGAGGTGCTGTAATAGCTTGAGCTTGCGGTGTTTTCGAAGTTTACCTGCACGGGGATGAGTGAGAATATGTAGTCGTCGGCAGTTATTGTTTCGCGGCTGATCATCTCGGAGAGGTAGGAGCGGAGGCCGGAGAAGTAGTAGCGGCCGTAAGTTTCGTTGTATGTGGCGTAGAAAGAGGTGACGTTGTCGGTGAGCTTGTTCTTGGCGAAGAACTCGTCGCGGTCTTTCTTAAGCACTAGCAGCACGTAGGGGGGAGGTGTCACACCATAACCGTTGGCGATAGAGTCGACGGGTATCTCCATGGTGAGGGTGTTGATGATTGTGCGGTCGCCTCCGGCAGCACGATATTTGCTGAGGATGTCTTCGAGGGGGAAGGTGAGTTCGAGCTCTGAGCCTACGGGAGCTGCTATGATGTTGCGTCCGCTCTCAATCTTACTCTTGAGCGAGGCATCCATGGTGTAGTGGATGTTGTTGTTGTTGATCACTTCGGGGGTTACGAGGTAGTAGAGGTGCTCGGCGTCGATGGTGTCGAGTTTCTCCTGGCCTTCGGGCAGATAGATTTTGCGAAGGTTTACCGTCATGCCGCACACAGCCATGGTGGTGAGGCGGCCGTTACCGAAGGAGTTGGCTATGTAGAAGCCGGGGAATACGTCTTTGGCAAATACCTGTCCGTTGGCGTAGCTTGCGGGATTCTCTACGAATTTTCTGAAGAGGTTGCGTCCGAACTCTACGGGGAGTTTCACACGGAGTGTACGTGTTGCTGCAGCCTGGTCGGTGGCAGATTCGTGGAATGTGGAGGTGTTGTATATCTGTGTGGCAAGGGGTGTCTTGTCGTAGTATCCCTCGGGGTCGAACGAGCTGGTGAGGTCTTTGGGGAGCTGCTTGTTGAGCGGATATACGGTGAGTCCGAGAGGGGCTATTGAGTCGCCGATGAAATCTCCGCGATAGTACTGGAAGAGTATCGAGATAGAGTCGATGTTTTCGGCTGTAAATGTGGCAGTATCAAGTACGGTCGAGGGCAGGAACTGCGATACGCAGTCGCTCGAGAGTGAGCCGAAGCCGGGTATGTCGACGCGTCCGAGCATCTGTGAGCTGATGCGCGGGCTTACTGATGATACGAGCACGGACTTGGCTGTTACGGTAAAGGTGGAGTCGATGACGATTTCGACGTTCTGACCTGTTAACGAAGAGCCTATTGCAGATGTCTCGTCGCAGGAGTTGAAGAGGAGTATTGCGGATGAGGCTGCGACAATGGCCGCCAGTTTGCAGAGTTTCATAGTTTTGTTTTTCAGAGCGAACGATAGAACTCGGTGTATGCTGCCGAGGGGTCGTCGGAGGGGGTATAAGGTAGGAAGGGTTTGCCTGATGCCTTGGCATATTCCACGAGCTCGGGAAGAACGCTGTCGGTGCTTTCGATTATGGCGTCGGCGTTGTCGATAGCTATCTTGTTGAGCTTGACGAAGTCTACGGGAGTGTCGCCTGCGGTGAGCGATGCGAGCTGCTCGTCGGTGAAGCCTTCCTGTTTGAGTTTATCGACCATGCGGGGGTCGAGATTACCTTCAAAACCGTCTTTTGTGAGCGAGTACACAATCTTGCTGTTGCGGAACGAAGGGTCTTCGTTGTATATCTTCTTGAGATACAGAGGTGTGAGTGCGGTAATCCAGCCGATACATTGAACTATGTCGGCTTCCCAGCGAAGTTTCTTAACAGTCTCTACGGTACCGCGTACGAAGAATATTGAGCGTTCGTCGTTGAGCTCGGCCCAGTCGACTGTCTCCATTTTGCCGGGGCTGTGGCGGTAGAAGTAGTCGTCGTTGTCGATGAAATATACCTGGAGACGCGAGGGCTGCAGTGTGGCCACCTTGATGATAAGGGGGTGGTCGCAGTCGTCGATTATGATATTGAGACCTGAAAGGCGTATTACCTCATGCAGCTGGTTTCGGCGCTCGTTGATAGCTCCGTACTTGGGCATAAAAGAGCGTACTTCGGCTCCTTTTTCTTGAAGTCCCTGGGCAAGATCCTTGGCGAATGTTGAGAATTCAGAGGCAGGAAGGTATGGGTCTATCTCCTGAGAGATGAAAAGCACTTTTTTAACGTCCATTATCGGCTGAAGGAAGAGAGGTCTTGGTTTGTATCAAATATTTTGGCAAAGTTAGCGATTATTTTTGAGATAACCGCTGATAACGCGTTTTATTGACGTTTTTTAGCTATGTTTTAGAATAGAGGGAACGATTTATCCGTCGCCACATATTTCTGATAGAACTGCGCGTTGGTCATGAAGAGCATCACCAGACCTTGAATAAAGGCCACCAACGACCATGTGCCGCAGGTAACTATTGATAATAATATGGAGTAAACCATGCCCATGCCTTTGCCAAGGTACAGATATTGTATGCCCAGGCCTCCCAGAAAGATCGCGAGGAGGGCGGTGATGCCACGGCTCTTGCCTTCGGGACCGCAGGCGTCGAAAGCATTGTCGGTGTCGAAAGGCTGATAAGCGGGGTCGGGCGGTGTGACGGGACCTTGCTGTGCAGACTCGAAGTTGTGGCCGCAATTATTGCAGAATTTTGAATAATCGTCGGTATAATTTTTGCAGTTAGGGCATTGTTTCATATCAGTAGTTTTAGATTTACATAGGTTTGCGATTATCGCAGCCTCGCGTTTTCTTCTTGTTGCACGCCGAGGCGAGGCCGCACCCCGAGCACGGGTCTTTAGCTCCTCTGATGAAGCTGCGGATAAGGTACGCGGCGGCAACGGCCACCACAATTCCGACTATTATCCATTGTGCGAGTTGTGTCATTTGGCCGTTTTGCGTGAGAGATGTTTCTTGACTTGAGCCGGTGTGGTGTCGGCAGCACATTCTTCGAAGGGCAGGCGGAATGTGCAGCCTTCGGCATATCGGCTGCAACCGAATGCGCTGTGGCCCTTGAGCAGATGACCTTCGCCGCACACGGGGCACTTTACCTGCTCGAGCTTGGTGACGCGCGGAGCTCGCGGCTTGGGTGTCTTTGCCGCCTTGGCTGTCTTCGGCTTTTCGGGCTCTTCGGTGATGATGCGGCGGTTGGAATTGTCGCTCAACACATTATATACTATCTTGTTGATAAGCTCGCTTATCTCACGGATGAAGAGAGCCGGTGAGTAGTCGCCACGCTCTATCCTTCGCAGCTTGTTTTCCCAGAGGCCCGTCAGCTTCGCCGATTTGAGCAGTTCCTCATTGATTGTTGCAATGAGGTCGATACCGGCCTGAGTTGCGATGATATTCTTGCGGTCGCGCACTATGTAGCGGCGCTTGAAGAGCGTCTCGATGATAGCCGCACGTGTCGACGGACGGCCTATGCCGTTGTCTTTCATAGCCTCGCGGAGCTCTTCGCTGTCTACGGTGCGTCCGGCCGTCTCCATTGCGCGCAGCAGAGTACCTTCGGTGTAGTACTTCGGCGGTTGCGAAGTTTTCTTGGCAAGGAATGGTTCGTGAGGACCGCTTTCGCCCGGTGTGAACACGGGCAGAATGCCAGAGCCGTCGTCGGCAGCTTCGGCATCCTTAGCCTCGTCGTCGGCTTTCTGGAAGAGTGTACGCCAGCCCGGGTCGGTGATTACCTTTCCCGTAGCCTTGAATCCGTAGTCGGCGGCATGACCCGTAACGGTCGTGCCCTCGAAAATACAGTCGGGATAGAAGGCCGCAATGAAGCGCATAGCTATAAGGTGATAGAGCTTTTTCTCATCGCCCTGCAGCCCGACAGGCGACTGACCCGTGGGGATAATGGCATGGTGGTCGGTAACCTTGCTGTTGTCAAAAATCTTCTTTGACTTCGGTATGGGTTTGGCGAGAATAGGCTCCGTTACGGGCGCGTAAGGAGTCATTCGCCGCAGCGTGGGAGCGATTTTCGGATGAATATCGTCGGAGAGGTATGTGGTATCTACGCGCGGGTACGTGGTAAGCTTTTTCTCATAGAGGCTCTGAATCAGGCGCAGAGTCTGGTCTGCCGTCCACGCAAATTTCTTGTTGCACTCAACCTGCAGCGAAGTGAGGTCGAAGAGGCGCGGGGGTGCCTCGCGTCCCTTCTTCTTGGCTACGTCGTCGATTACAAAAGTCTCGTCGGCAATAGCTTCAACGGCTTTCTGACCGTCTTCTTCTTTCTCGAAGCGGTCGCCGGTGTATGTGAAGTTGGCGTTGCGATAGTTGGTGTGGAGTTCCCACGAATCCTTCGGAACGAATTCCTCAATCTCTTTCTGACGCTTGACTATAAGCGCAAGGGTAGGAGTCTGCACACGACCGATAGACAGTACCTGCCCCGGACGTGAATACTTGAGGGTGTAGAGCCTCGTGGCGTTCATACCCAGAATCCAGTCGCCGATAGCTCGCGAGAGGCCTGCGTAGAACAGGCGGTCAAATTCCTCCTGAGGCTTCAACCCGTTGAAGCCCTCGCGTATCGACTCGTCGGTAAGGGATGAAATCCACAGACGGTTGACGGGGCAGCCTATGCGGGCCTTTTTCATCACCCAGCGCTGTATGAGTTCTCCTTCCTGCCCGGCGTCACCGCAGTTTATCACTTCGTCGGCTTTGCTGATGAGCGATTCTATGACGGCAAACTGCTTTTTGATGCCCGGGTCGTCGATGAGTTTGATGTCGAACTTCTGCGGAAGCATGGGGAGCGAGCTGAGAGTCCAGCGCTTCCACGCATCCGAGTAGTCGTGGGGCTCGAGAAGACAGCACAGATGACCGAACGTCCACGTAACGCAGTAGCCGGCTCCTTCGTAGAAACCGTCGCGACGCGTGGAAGCTCCCAGAATGGCTGCTATGTCTTTTGCCACGCTGGGTTTCTCGGTGATGCAGAGCTTCATTTCAGATTCTTGGCTTCGTTCCAGAGGGCATCCATCTCTTCGAGAGATAGCTCGCGGATGTTACGTCCCTGATTTTTTGCCGCTTCTTCCACGTGGTTGAAGCGGGATATGAATTTGCGGTTGGTATGCTCGAGGGCGTTCTCAGGATTTACGCCATAGAGACGTGCGGCGTTGACGACGCTGAATATCAGGTCGCCGAATTCCTCTTCGATGTCGGCCTTGTTGCCCGACTTTATAGCCTCGGCCACTTCCGCCGTTTCTTCCGATACCTTGCTCCACACCTGCTCGGGATTTTCCCAGTCAAAGCCAACGTTCGCGGCCTTCTCCTGCACGCGGAATGCCTTGACGAGAGCGGGCAGTGCAGCGGGCACTCCGGCGAGCACCGAGCGGTTGCCGTCCTTCTCTTTGAGCTTGAGCTGCTCCCAGTTCTGAGTTACCTCCTCGGCGTTTTCCACGTGAGTTTCGCCGAATACGTGGGGGTGACGGAAGATGAGTTTTGAGTTGAGCGCGTCGGCAACGTCTGCAATATCGAATGCCTCCTTCTCCTCGCCGATTTTCGAGTAGAAAAGAACGTGGAGGAGCACGTCGCCGAGCTCTTTCTTTATTTCAGAGTCCTTGCCTTCGATGAGAGCCTGCGCGAGTTCGTAGACCTCCTCGATAGTGTTCGGACGGAGACTTTCGTTGGTCTGTTTTGCGTCCCACGGACATTTTACACGGAGGATATCGAGGGTGTCGATTATCCTGCCGAGTGCTTCTATTTTTTCCTGACGGGTGTGCATGGTTATTTCTGAGTCTGATATGTTTCGATGCCCTTTTCGAGCCATTCGGTGAAGGCTGCCACGTTTTCGTCGTAGACGCGCGGAGCCTCGAGGGGGAGGCCGGCGTTGTCGAGGAGTACGTAGTAGGGCTGAGAGTTGATACCGAATTTGTGACGCTGGAGATATGCCCAACGTTCGCCTACGGTAGTGAGTTTCATTGTCTTGCCTTCTTCTTCCACATACATGGGAGCGGGGAGTGAGGCTTTGTCGTCGACCATAAGTTTGATGAGGACGTAGTTGTCTTCAATTATAGTGCGTACGGCCGAGTTGTCGAACACTGCGCCCTCCATTTTGCGGCAGTTTACGCAGGCGTAACCCGAGAAGTCGAGGAGCACGGGCTTGTTGTGCTCGGCTGCGTAAGTCATTCCCTGATCGTAGTCGTGGAATTCCTCGAATGTACCGCCGTAGAGGTTGAAGTCCTGGGTGTACAGAGGAGGAGCGAAGGCGCTGATTGCCTTAAGAGGTGCGCCCCAGAGGCCCGGGAGCAGGTACACTGCAAAGGAGAATGATGCGATTGCAAGGAAGAATCGGCCTACGGGAGTGTGCTCGGTGAGAGCGTCGTGGCTGAAACGGAGTTTGCCCAGCAGGTATATGCCGAGGAGGGCAAAGAGCACAATCCAGATTGCTATGAACACTTCACGGTCGAGGATTCGCCAGCCGTAAGCGAGGTCGGCAACGGAGAGGAATTTGAGCGAGAGGATGAGTTCGATAAAACCGAGCACTACCTTTACGGTGTTGAGCCAGCCGCCGGAGCGGGGGAGCTCTTTAAGCATCGAGGGGAAAAGTGCAAAGAGGCCGAAGGGGAGTGCGAGGCCGAGTGCAAAACCACCCATACCGGCAAGCGGACCGAGGAGGTTGCTCTGCGAGAAGGTCTCTACGAGCACGGTGCCGATGATAGGACCTGTGCAGGAGAATGATACCAGCACGAGGGTAAAGGCCATGAAGAAGATGCTCAGCACGCCCGAAGTATTCTCTGCGCGGGCATCGGCGGCGTTGCTCCACTTGGAGGGGAGGGTGATCTCGAACGCTCCGAAGAATGATATTGCGAAGAATACGAGCAGTGCGAAGAATATTAGGTTGAATACCGCACCCGTTGCTATTTCGTTGAGCTTGCCGGGGCCGAAGATGAGGGTGAGGACGATACCGAGCACCAGGAATATCACGATGATGCTCGCGCTGTATATCGACGCGTCGATGATAGAGCGCCGACGGCTTTTGCTCTTCTTGAGGAAGAAGCTCACGGTCATCGGTATCATCGGCCAGACACAGGGTGTCATAAGGGCTACGAGGCCGCCGAGGAAACTGAACAGGAGGATGCCCCAGAACGATTGTTCCGAACTTTCTTCATTTACTTCGACAGGCGCCCAGTAAGAACTGAGTTCAGTGAGGTTGGTAGCAGAAGTCGCAGCGCTCTCCTGAACGGTCGCGGCCTCGCCGAAAGGCAGCGAGAACTCAAACTTGGCAGGAGGAGTGCAGGCCTCGTCGGTGCAAGCCATGTAGCTGAGGGTGCCCGCAACAACACCTGTGGCCGATGTGCGGGTGAAGGGCTGGCGTAGTGTGAACGAGCCTGAGAGCCAGGGCAATTCTACGTTAAGCGTACCGTCGAGGTGAGCTGCAGGCTCCGCGTCGCACTCAAGAGCGCCGTCCGCTTCCGTGCCGGCTTCAAAGGTAATATTTGTCGGGTCGGGAATACCTGCGGCAATGCCGCCTTCGGGCATCGTGAGGCCGTATATGTGCCACCCTTCGGCAACGTCGACTTTGATAACGAGTGTGCCTGCATCGGCATTGTCGGCGGCAGGTTCTATCGATGGCGTGCATGTGACTGGAGATGCCGCAAACGATGTAACAACTCGGATGCACAGCAGTGTGAGTATTAGACCTATACGCTTCATAACTTAACGGGTGTTGCTATGGTTTCAGTCTTGGGAGGACGGCAGCTGTTGCCGTCGCAGCTCATATAGTTTATCTTACATTCGATTCGCGGAGCCGCTCCCGTAACCTTAAAAGGCACTGTGAATTCTACATTGGTATCCCACCAGTCGAGTTTGAGCCCGAAGAGAGGGTCGTCTACGGTCAGAGGTTTGCGTGAGGGCGTGATCGGACCGGTAAATTTAATGTCGGTACTGCTCTTGAGGTCGAAAGATGTAGCTTTGGGACCGCCCTCGGGTATGTTGAGGCCGTAGAGGTGCCAGCCCTCGCTTATGAGTGCTTTGAAAGTGACCGTGCCGGTATTGGCGCCTGTAGCTTTGACGATAGTGCGCCAGCGCACGGGATTGTCGGAAGGAGACGCTGCTGAAATGGCTGCGCTGCCGACTATGAGAATGAATAGGGCTGTGAAAAGCGTCCGTAATTTCATAAGTAATTCTTTTGACGTAAAAAATGAATTATCTGCAAAGTTACGAATAAATAGTGAGATAGCGAGGGCTTTGCAGCAATTTTATCACGTAGCTATATACAGCCGGCCGCACCTTTCAGTCAGAAAAACTTAAAGGTGCGGCCGGTAATATCTGTGTGTGCGTCAGAAGCGGAAGCCTGTGGATATCACTATGTTGTTGAGTGTAGTGCTTACTTCAGCCGAGGGAGTGTTCTTGTAGTTCTCGAAGGGAGTATAAGCACGGAAGGTTCCGGTCTGGTGCGAGTGCTGGTATGCGAGGTCGATGTACCACGATTTGTACTTGTATCCTGCGCCTACGGTTATGTTGTTTGTGTTGCCGTAGAAAGTGTATGAGGGGTCGGTACCGCTTGTGTAGATCTCAGTAGTACTGTTCATTGCGGCGTTGCGGACTGCTGTACCCTGCCAGTTGTAGCCTGCGCGGATGCTGAACGAGGGATTGATACGGTATTCGGCACCAATGCGTATTATGTTGGCAGCCTGATAGTAGTCCTTGATGTCCGTGTTGGCAAAAGTGTTTTCGACGAAAGTTCCGGCAAAATTTCCCTGCTCTTTCATCTTCATGTTGTCGTAGCCCACGCGCTCGTAGTCAAGACTTAAGATAGCCTGACCGGCGATAGTTGCCGATGCGCCGACCATGATGCGCCAGGGAGTGGTGAGGCGCGAGGCGTAGCTGTAGTCAGGCGTGTACTTGGTGTCCGAATTAGTTTTGTTTGTCACGTCGGGGGTGTAGTTGTAGGATACTTCGCCATAACCGCTGTGGTTGAGATGCAGCCAGGTAGGAGTATGGAATGCCACACCGATGCGCAGCCATTCCTCAGGACGGACTATGACGCCGAGCTTGAGGTTTACGCCGCTGCCCGAGATGTAGCGGTTGTTGTAGAGGTTGAAGCCTGCATTGCCGGAGGTGAGGATATCGCCGTCGCGGTCATATACAAGAGCGTTGGCCATGCTCTCGGAGTAGTTGCTCTCCGACGAGTAGCTCATATCCACAATGCCGAGGCCGAGACCCCAGTAGACTACATCCGATACATTGCCGGCGATATCAATATTGTATTCGTCGATATAGCCGCGCTCTCTCGCATTGTAGAGGGCATCACCATTGGTACCGTTCTGATAGAGACCCGCGTAGCTGTCGTTGCTGCCGTCGTTGCTGATCATGAACGAGTTGTAGGCAAGAGCCGAGAGCCAGTCGGCGCCGTTGGCGTAGGGATTGTAGCTGTCGTCCCAAAGCAGATCGTCGGAATTTACGCCATTAGTGTACGAGGCTATATAGTTCGAGAGTGAAGTCTCGGTGGGCTTGTTGTAGTTCGACGCAAGTCTGTCGAACGATGCCACGCGGCTGTAGCTTACGCCCCATTGAATGGCACGGAGAGTGCCCGAGAGATTCTGTACGCCCACATAGCCGAAGTTGTCGAAGTAGGCGCGGGTTTCGCTGTCTTTCCAGTCTGAGAAATTCGTCTTGGAAGAGTATGAGCGGGGTGAAATGCTGAATGTCAGACCGAGGTCGCTCGAGCGGTAGATGCCCAGACCTGCAGGGTTCTGTGTCATAGAGGAGATATCTCCGCCCAGAGAGGTGAAGGCGCCGCCCATACCTACGAAGCGGGCCGTACCTCTCAGTTGAACCGGAGTTATATTGTAGGCGTCGATTGCGCTCTGCGCCGACGCTCCTGCTGTGGCAAGGGCTGCGAAACCGATTGCCGAAAGTATCCTTGATTTCATAGTTGACAGTTGAAGTGGTAGTTATGAGAATTATCTGCGACCACGGCCTGCACCGCCTGCGCCGCCACCGCCTGAACGGCTTCCGCCGCCATAGCTGCGCGAACCTCCGGTAGAGGGTCTGCTGTATGAGGGCGATGAGGTGCGGCCCGACGAGGAGTTGTTGTAGCCCGAGCCGGATGAGCGGCGGCTGTTGTTGCTTGGCGAAGTGCTTGTGCCCTGGTTGTGCGAAGGAGTCGAGGGGCGCGATGAACCCTGTACGCCTGAGCCTGACGACGGACGTGTCGACGAGTTGCCCATATTGCCGGGGCGGGTATTGGCCTGATTGTAGCTGTTCCAGGAGTTTACGGTGCCGCCGTAGGAAGGACGGCGACCGGCTGTTGTCGATGCTCCGCTTGCGGGACGGTGAGGACGCGATGCTCCGGGAGAGTTCACCGCCCAACCGTTGCCGGGACGAAGACCGCCGGGGTGTCCGGGATGTCCGGGATGACCTGCCATAGGAGGACGGGGTGCCCAGCCGGGATGATTCCAACCCCAACTCCATCCCCAGTTCCATCCCCACGACGGGCCATACCAAGGTGAACCCCAACCGAACGATACGTCAAACCAGGGGTCGAATCCCCAGCCGTAATTCCACGAAGGCCAGCCGTAGTTGTAGCGCCATGAGTAGTAGGGACGGTTCCAACCCCAGGAGAAGGGATTGTTGTCTATCACATAGATATTTACCTCGGGCTGTGAGGCCGCCGAGTAGTAGTATTCGATAAGCTCGTCGTCGCCCGACTGCGCCACGATTTCCGGGTTGTGGAAGCGCTCGAGGCGGCGGGTGTATGAGAAGTCGCCTTCATCCGAAGTGCTGTTGCCGGCGTAAGTCTCCGAATCGGTGCGACGGTTATAGGCTTCGACATCGACAGTAAGAGGCATAGATGAGCCGGTAGAGTATGAGTCGTTGAATTGAGCTGCCTGATTGCGGTAAGCTTCAGCCTGAAGCTGGCGGAGCTGTTCCTCTTTCTTCTGCTTTTCCTTAGCTGCTTTTGAGGGCGAATAATAGAGGTCATCGTATTGGTTCTGCGCCGCAACCGATGCGCAGGCAAGGGCTGTGGCAAACAGAATGCTGAGTGTTCTCTTATTCATTTTCATAATTCCTTTATAGTGTTATATTCACTTAGACATGTTCTGTGCGGACAGGTTTAGCCTGTCATGGGCAAAAATACAGATTTTTGTTGGAATCTGAATTGGAAAAGTAGAAAAATAAACACTTTTTAGCTAAAAGTGCCGCCGAACTCGGAGCTGAAACGGACTCTGTTACGGCAGCACTTTGAAATTCTTAATCAGTCAGTTGATATTTTACTTCTCTAAGGGCCGCATCTCGTATGACGCAAGCGCAATGGTGAAGCCCCAGTAGATGAAGGAGATAGAGGTGAGGAACGATACCATGAGCATGTTGCTGATGTAGCCTGCTTCAAGGAAGAGGAAACCGATGATACAGAGTATGATACCATTGATGATACCGAGCCACCAATATTTCCTGCGTGTACCCATAGCCGAGCCTATAAATGCCTCAATACCCCAGAAGATAAAGATGATGGCAAGGAAGTAGGGGAGAACCATTTCTGAAAGGATGATGCTGCGCACGAGCATGAAACCGATAAACATGTCAATGACACCGCCGGCAATCCACCATCCCCAGCCTTTGGCATGGTTAGGCCCTGCGGCCACACAAAGTTGAACGATACCTGCAAGGATCAGGAGCCAGCCGAAAATCTGTGAGGCTACTGCATAGCCTGCTGCCGGCCAGAACCAGTAAGTAAAGCCACCTATTACGAGGAGAATACCCACAAGCATCACGACCCACCACAGGCGGGACGTGCCGAGATAGTTGAGATTAATGTTTTTCATAACTTAAAGAGTTAAAACGTTGTTGAATTTTGATTTTTATGATATTCTAACAACCGATATACCTCTTTAGTTTTATGACGAACCATTTTATTCTGCAACCAACGAGCGCTTTATGGCATCTCGGACTCGTGTAGCCTCGGGGCGGTTGAGCCGCAGCAAGGCTATCACTCCTTCGATATACGCGTCGGTATTCTTGAACCCGCACAGTTGGGCTACATTGGAGCAAGTGAGCATAGACTTTCGGTTGAATACTCTCAGCACCGCCTCGTAGTCGCCTGCCTCGATATATCGGTGAAATTCCTTGCAGAGCTCTTCGTATTTGGCTCGCGGACGCAGCTCGTCGATTAGTCCGGCGATGTGCTTCTCGAATGTGCCGATGTCGGTAAATCTGCCGTCGATGCGATATTCTACCGTCCGCTTCATCTTGTGCCTGGTGTGCTGCAGCGCCTGCTGATGCAGATCGGCATTGAAGAGCGAGAGTATCGCTTTGCGCACTTTCACAAACACACGGTCGGGATTCTTGCCCGCAACCTCAGCCATGGTGCGCACCACATCTTCTATAAGGAAGAGATTCTCGATTTCGGCCACTTCGGGCACCATTATCTTTTTACGACGCAGATATGCTACCTCTCCCTCATCGCGGCGGTCGCGGTCGACTATGCCGAAAGAATCCATTTTGTGGAACGTCGTGAGGTCGTTGAATGTACGCGTCGATTCTATCACCTTGTTGCAGCTCCCGAGCGATTGCACAGTGAAGTCAGGGAATATCAGCGGATACAGTTTTGCATCTATCGAATGGCTGCTGTCGCCCTCGATAAAGAGCACGGGTTTGCGCGCTCCCACCAGGGTCATATAGAGTTCGGGCGAGATTCCCGAATCCGGCGGCAGAATATCGTAGTCCCACTTTTCGGCAGTAGGGTCGCAGTCGCGTACCCATACCACGGTGGCGCCGTTGCGCGACGACGCAAATTCGGTGTCGTGCGTCGTGTAGCAGAATGTGCAGTCGCTCCTCAGAGTTTCGAGTCTGTTCCACAGTGAGTTGGTCAGCGTGGGGTGCAGGAATATTTCGGGAGAGTCCACAAATATCACACCGCCTTTTGGTGCATATAGCACTGCGCTCGCGTAGTAAAGCACAGCACGTTCGCCGTCGGACAGACGCAGCGGCGAGTAAGCCGTGAGGTCGAGTCCGCGCGAGAAAAGTATCTTGCCGCTGTCTATCAGCACTCGGTTGCCGGGGAACACTTCCTGCCACAGAGCAATCACGCTGTCGAGCCGCGTACGCCTCAGTTCGGCCTTCCGGCCGTCGGCTGCCGCAAGTTTGTAGCTGATGAGATTCACCATTTCATCGTGCATGAGTTGGGCGAGGAGGAGTTCGAGCAGGGTAGGGTGGGTATCGCCCTTGTCGGCCTTCTCCACGACCGCGGGCGACAGTCTCTTGCGCAAAGCGGGCGATATGTCGGGGCCGGATGCGCGACGATTATATAGAGCGTCGAGAGCCGAGAGTCTGAATGCCTTGTCGCCGAGCGATGCCGCCGTAGCGGTGGTGAACCTTGTTTTGCCGGCACCGTTGGCACCGATTATCACAAAGCATCTCGATGAATCCGTATCAAGTACTCCGGCTGCCGAGCCGTCGCGCCGTTGTGGTAGTGTGATTTCCATAACAGAGATTATTCTTTGCGATAAAATTAGTCAAAAGATAAAGACAATCGTATCGGTTTAACCTTATTTAATAGATATACTCGTGCTATATTGTGTAAAATTTAGGTCTATAAATGACCTGAATTAATAAATTATGGTTAACTTTGCACGCAGAAGAGTCTTTTCGGAGTCTTCACTTCATTACCTTGAATCATTATATTATTCAAATTAAAATCATTTACATAAGCTAATGGCAAATGCAGTTAAGGCGCAAGGCGCCGGGGCGAAAGGCAACATCGTGGCTATCGTAGCCATGTTCTTCCTCTTCGCCATGATTTCATTCGTGACCAACCTGGCAGCGCCGCTTGGTACAATCTGGAAAAATAATTACGACTGGTCGGGCATGCTCGGCAACATGATGAACTTCCTCGCATACCTCTTCATGGGTATCCCGGCTGGTAATCTCCTCGTAAAAATCGGTTACAAGAAGACAGCTCTCTACGCTATGGTAGTTGGCTTAGTAGGTCTTCTCCTTCAGTACCTTTCAGGTATCGTCGGCACTGAAACAGGCCTCTTCGCCGTTGCAGGTCAGACAGTCACTCTCAACTTCGTGATCTATCTCCTCGGTGCATTCATCTGCGGTTTCTGCGTATGTATGCTCAACACCGTGGTTAACCCCATGCTCAACATGCTCGGCGGCGGCGGTAACACCGGCAACCAGCTTGTGCAGACAGGTGGTGCCTTCAACTCTCTCGCAGGTACACTCACACCTCTCTTCGTAGGTATGCTCATCGGCCAGGTGACCGACACTACTTCTATCAGCGACATCTCGCCCCTCCTCTTCATCGCTATGGGCGTGTTCGTTGTTGCTTTCATCATCATCAGCGCTGTGGCTATCCCCGAGCCTCACCTCTCTAAGGGCGACAAGAGCGTTGCTAAAGCAAAATCGAAATACAGCCCCTGGAGCTTCCGTCACACCGTACTCGGCGTTATCGGCATCTTCTTCTATGTAGGTCTCGAAGTAGGTATCCCCGGCGTGCTCATCTTCTATCTGAGCGATAGCGTAGCTTCCGGCATTACCGAAAATGCTACTGCCGTTGCCGGTGGTGTGGCTGCTATCTACTGGCTTCTCATGCTTGTAGGCCGTCTTATCTCAAGCGTTATTTCAGGTAAGGTATCAAGCCGTATTCAGCTCATCGTAGCTTCTACAGCTGCTATCTTCCTCATCTGCCTCGCAATCTTCTTACCCGACGATATCCGCGTGTCTATGCCCGCCTACAGCTCTGCCGACGGCTTCACTATGGCACAGGTTCCCGCCAAGGCTCTCTTCCTCGTACTCTGCGGTCTCTGCACCTCTGTGATGTGGGGCGGTATCTTCAACCTCGCTGTTGAAGGTCTCGGCAAGTACACTGCTCAGGCTTCGGGTATCTTTATGATGATGGTAGTTGGTGGTGGTGTAATGCCCCTCATCCAGAATGCTATCGCAAACTCTGTAGGCTACCTCGCTTCTTACTGGCTCGTAGTTGCAATGCTCGCTTACCTCCTCTACTACGGTTGCGTAGGTTGCAAGAATGTCAACACCGACATCCCCGTTGACGAAGACGAACTTCCCGACGCTCGTAACCTCTAATTAAATAGAGTCCTAATATCTATTGCGCCCGGCTGGAATTCAGTCGGGCGCTTTAATTAAGACTTCTATATTAGTTTATATTACAATTTGAAGTAGGTATGAGCAAGATTCGTCCTTACGAAGAAGGAGTTATGGGGCTCCATAATGACTGATGAGTAAGCACGAAGATTGCCATAACTACTCAAAGAGTGATATAAACTTACTTAATTAAGACATGTAGATGAAAAGATATATCATGGCTTTCGATTCCTTCAAAGGATCGCTCACATCACGGCAGGCCAACGCCGCTGCTGCCGAAGGTGCTCGTCGTGCCGACCCTGCATGCAGTGTTAGGGAAATTGCGGTTGCCGACGGTGGCGAGGGTACGCTCGATGCACTCGCGTCGGCTCTTGGTTGCACTGTGCGTCACTGCAAGTCGGTAGATGCTGCTGGTCGTGCTATCGAGTCGGAATACGCCGTAACACCCGACGGCGACACCGCTATTATAGAGACGGCCTCGACCATAGGCCTGCCGCGTATCGAACCCGAGCTGCGGCACCCGCTCATGCTTTCCTCTCGTGGTGTGGGTATGCAGATAGCCGATGCAATTGCCGCCGGATGCCGTAATATTATAATATGTATAGGAGGCACGGCTACTGTCGACGGAGGCGTCGGAATGCTCCGGGCTCTCGGCGCTCGCTTCCTCGACCGCGAGGGTTGTGGCGCCACCTCTATTATAGATATATGTAGTGTGGATGTAAGCGGCCTCCCGCAAGGAGTGAAGTTCGTAGGCTTTCACGATGTGACCAACACTCTCTGCGGCGCAAATGGCGCTCCCGAAATATTCGGACCGCAGAAAGGTGCCACGCGCGATGAGATAGTCATCCTCGACAAAGCGCTCTCGCTTCTCGCCGATGTAGCCGTCGACGCAGGTATGGCTGATTGCCGAAACATGCCCGGAGCAGGCGCGGGCGGTGGCATCGGTTTTGCTCTTGCGGCCTTTCTTGGCGCTGATATGAAGTCGGGTGCAGCAGAAGTCTTGAAATTGACAGGCCTTGACAGTTTGCTCGACGATGCCGACGCCGTCTTTACGGGCGAGGGCAGGGTAGACCGCTCAACCTTGTTCGGCAAAACGCCCTTCGAAGTTCTGCAGCTCGCAAAATCTAAAAGTGTGCCCGTCTATGCTCTTGGAGGCTCCGTCGATGCCGCTCAAAATCTGATTGACGCCGGATTTTCCGAAGTTTGCGGAATAGTTCCCGAAGGCCAACCGTTGAGCGAAGCTATGATTCCTGCTCAAGCAGCAAAAAATCTGGCTGATACTGTAGAAAAATTAGTTCGCAAATTGACCTGAAAGGTGGTGTAAAAGTCGAATTTTGGGTGTCAAACGCAAAATAATGTTAAATCCATGAAAATTTTTGCTCCAAAATTATGTTGTATAACATATAATTTCTAATTTTGCATCAGTTTTTCATGGTATTAGATTTAAGGTGAAAAGGTTATTCGTCGAGACGACGAGTAATTTTTTTTGCTTTATACCCACCTATTCTTTCGTAACGTTCTGCTTTTCAATAATATCATATTTTATAATTAGCTGCTTATCAGGTCATCCACGTGGTGTTCGGAGAACACCGATTAACTCGCGCCCCGGTAGATGCCGTAGCGAAGCGGAGGAATGTGCCCGGATAGCCTCATACACCACGTTGGCGTACGGTCAGGATGCCGATTCATGGCAGAGTCAGTGTCCCACCGCTCCTTGCACAGTATCTGCAATCCGCCTTCCCGAAAAGGAAAATATCCTGTCCAAAAACGGCCAAAAATCCACCTCAAATATAAAATAATGTTAAACCGATGGAAATTTCTGTCCAAAAATTATGTTGTATAACATATAATTTCTAATTTTGCATCAGTTTTTCATGGTATTAGATTTAAGGTGAAAAGATTATTCGTCGCGACGACGAGTAATTTTTTTTGCTTTATACTCATCTTTCTTTCGTAATGTTCTGTCTTCCAATAATCTCATAATTTTTAATTAGCTATTTATCAGGTCATCTACGTGGTGTTCGGAGAACACCGATTAAATCGCGCGGTACATGCCGTAGCGAAGCGGAGGAATGTGCCAGGATAGCCTCATCCACTACGTTGGCGTCCGGTCATGACGCCGATTCATGGCAGAGTCAGCGGTATGTCTCTCCGTGTATAATATCTTGCTCAAATAAAGCGCACAGTATTTGCAGCCCTCTTTTCTCAAAAAGGAAAATATTCTGTCCAAAACGGCCAATAAATCCGCCTCATACATAAAATAATGTTAAACCGATGAAAATTTCTGCCCGAAAACTATGTTGTAAAACATATATTTTCTAATTTTGCATCAGTTTTTCATGGTATTAGATTTAAGGTGAAAAGATTATTCGTCGCGACGACGAGTAATTTTTTTTGCTTTATACTCAAAGTTTGGCGGAAAGGGATAAAAACGAGCCTCTTTGGATAACAAATTGGTCAAAATTTCCTTTTGATTTTTTCGCTCTGTGATTATTTCGTAATTTTGTACCCGTAAACAAAACAAGACTCAACTATCCGATGAAAATAGGCAGTGTGGACTTGGGTGATCGTCCTGTAATGCTCGCCCCGATGGAAGATGTAACGGATGCTTCGTTCAGACTTATCTGTAAGGAGCAAGGTGCTGATATGACTTATAGCGAGTTCGTATCGGCTGATGCCTTAATCCGTAATATCGCTGCCACCACGCGAAAGCTCCATATTGCCGAAGGTGAGCGCCCTACAGCCATACAGATTTATGGCAGGGAAGTGGAGCCTATGGTGGAGGCTGCTAAAATTGTAGAGAGCGCAAATCCCGATATATTGGATATCAACTTCGGTTGCCCCGTGAAGAAGGTGGCAGGCAAGGGAGCCGGTGCAGGTATGCTCCGCGATATTCCCAAAATGCTCGAAATTACTCGCGCGGTGGTCGATGCCGTCAAAATCCCCGTCACCGTCAAGACCCGTCTGGGCTGGGACTGCAACTCAAAGGTAATAGTAGACCTCGCCGAGCAGCTACAGGACTGCGGTATCAAAGCTATCACTGTGCACGGTCGTACGCGCTCGCAGATGTACACCGGCGAGGCCGACTGGGAGGAAATTGCCAAGGTCAAGGCAAATCCGCGTCTCACCATTCCCGTTATAGGAAATGGAGATATCACCAAACCCGCTAAACTTAAAGAGGCGTTCGAGCGTTATAATGTCGACGGAGTGATGGTGGGCAGAGCTTCGATAGGCGCCCCCTGGATTTTCCAAGAAATGACCGGCCTCCTGCGCACGGGAAGTGTTCCCGAAGTATCGGTAGCCGAGAAATTCGCTCTCCTGCGCCGACAGATACGCGAAAGCGTGGAGCGCATCGACGAGTACCGCGGAATTCTCCATATCAGGCGCCACCTCGCTGCTTCGCCGCTCTTTAAAAGCATACCATCGTTTCGCTCAACGAGGATAGCAATGCTCAAGGCTTCGACTCTCGATGAACTTGAAGCAATCCTCGCAACAGTTGAAAATGAAATAATTCCCTCGCTCGAAGCGAGACCGTAACCACCACATTAGAATTCAAGTGTTATGAAACGATTCAAGGCTCTACTTACTTTTACTCTCGGCGCGGCGCTCGCCCTCTCGGCCGAAAGCACTACTCATAAAGTTCACGTTCAGGATTTTGCAGATCTCACCGTTGTCGACGGCGTGAATGTGGAGTACCACTGTGATGCCGACCGCGCCGGCTGGGCTGAGTTTACCTGCGACGATGAAATTGCTTCACATCTGATATTTACCACCAACGCCGACAAACTCACTATCCAGACTGACGCAATCGAGACTCCCGTTGAGGGAGTACCTACCGTCAAGGTATATTCGGTTCATCTCCACCGATGTGAAAACAGCGGCGACTCTCTGCTCGTAGTCAACCTCGGTGAACATGCCGATAAGTTTAAAGTAAAGCAGATTGGCAATGGCGCAACAATAGTCAACGGCCTCGACGTAGACAATCTCGACAGTAGCGTGGCCACAGGTCGCGGCTCTATAACTCTCCATGGCAATGCCGCCAAAGCCTCGATAAGCAATGTCGGCTCAGGCCCTATCGACGCCTCCGATCTTGCAGCGGAGCAGATTAAGTGCTTCCTCTTCGGCACCGGCGACGTGAAATGTGCACCCGCTGAAACTCTCAAAATATTCGGTGCCGGCTCGGGTTCGGTGTTCTACAAAGGGACTCCCGAAAAAGTGTCGAATCGAAGCATCGGACTGAAACTCCAGCCGATACTCGAGGCTTCCAAGCAGGCTTCTACCGAATATCTTACAAATAACTGATACAGTACAACACCTTACATACCAATCTGAAATCACGAAATCTTAAAACACGCACCGCTAACTCCCTGAAGTGGAATCTCATAGACCGCGTAGCCACACAAGTGCTCTACGCGGTCACAGGCGTTGTATTGGCTCGTGAACTTTCGCAGGAAGAATTCGGTATGGTCGGTGCCGTACTCGTCTTTCAGGCCTTTGCCTCGCTCCTCGTCGACAGCGGCTTCTCCTACGCCCTTATCCAGCGCAAGCGTCCGTCGCGCCTCGACTATTCAACAGTGCTGTGGTTCAACCTCTTGACAGCCGTCGCACTCTACGCCATACTCTTTGCAGCAGCCCCGCTGATAGCCGACTGTTTTCAGGGCGACCGTCGCCTCATACCCCTCTCGCGGGTAATATTCCTCTCCATGATACTCAATGCCTCCGCTATCGTGCAGACCAACAGACTGATGAAAGCTATGGATGTGCGTATGGTGGCAGCATCCAACAGCATCGGACTCGTTGTGGGAGGTATCACCGGCATCGTTCTGGCAGTCACCGGTTTTGGAGCCTGGGCCGTTGTATGGCAGACCGTGGCGACAGCCGCCGTAAAAAGCCTTGTGCTCTGGACTACAAGTCGTTGGCGTCCCCTCGCAAGATTCTCGTGGAGTGTACTCCGCTCCTATTTCCATATCGGTTCGAGGATGATGCTCACATCCTTCCTCAACACTCTCTTTCTCAACATCTACTCATTTGTAATCGGCAACCGCGCCGGCCTCACCTCCCTGGGCTACTACACACAGAGCGACAAGTGGAGCAAAATGGGTATAATGTCTATCACGCAAGTACTTACATCATCATTCGTCCCGGCATTATCGGCCGTCCAGGACGATAGACAGCGCTTCGCAGCGCTCGTCTCGAAGATGAATCGCTTCACCTCCTACATCGTATTCCCGGCGCTCCTCGGCCTCATGCTCATGGCCACTCCGATTTTCCACACACTGTTCGGCACGAAGTGGGATGCCTCCATTTTCCTTTTTCAACTCCTCCTCCTCCGAGGCGTCTTCACCGTACTGATGAGCCTGTACAACAACTACTTGCTCGCCCTCGGGCACGGCAGTGCAATACTCCGCCTCGAAGTCTTCCGCGATGCTGTAGCCGTTGTGGCACTCTTCGCCACGCTGCCTTTCATAGCCCTCGAGACACCCGAGAATCCCGTCTACGGCCTCGAAATACTACTCTGGGGGCAGTTTGCAGCCACCTTCGCCGCATGGATAGCAACCCTCATCGTCACCGTCCGTCGCACCGGCGTCACCTTCGGCTCATTCATCTCCGACGCGCTGCCATACATCGCTCAGACCCTCCTTATAATACCCCTGATGTACTTGGCATCTACGATGTTTGAGTCCGCAATACTCAAACTCACAGTCGAGGCTGCAACCCTCCTCATCCTCTACGTCGGCGGCAACCATATATTCCGCTCGGCAGTTCAGCGCGATGTTTTTGCATACATTCGCGGGAAGTCTCTGTGAGATTTCTTATCTTTGCACCCGTATAGATTATTAACTAAACATACATTGCTTATGATATAAAACGGCATCTGATGTGATGCCACACTTTTTGAGGACAATAATACTCGTTATGTCGAAATCTTGCTGTAATAAAGCGTAGGAAACTTTAGATAGATAACAAGATTGGCATGATGGATCTCCGCGTATATGCGAGGAGCAGCCATCACCATTCCGTTATCAAAGGCTTTCCTACCGCCTGTTACAGAGGAATGACTGATGACCGGCTCCTCGTTTGGTATTTTCTGTTGAACTCTATAAAAGGTATCCCTCTATATGTAAACCATATCAAATCATAATATTAAAGAGAAACGTAGTGTCTTCATCTTTCTGTAACAAAGCGTAGGAAACTTTAAAACTGATAGCGAGACTGTGGCACGATAGAATCTCCATGCGGTATGTATGGAGCAGATGTCGGTATGCATTAATCAGATATTCGGACAGTAGTACGAAGTGATGCAGACATCCGGCTCCACGTTTCATCACATTTCACAATAGCCGTGCAGGATCCGGGGCGGCTGTCGCATACCTCATGGATTTCAGAAATCTGTTTATGGCATTGGGTGTACTTATAGCCATGCCCCTCAACGTGTTCGCCCAAGTCAGCAACACCGATTCGCTAAATTCGACAACCGAAAGAGCGGTCGAAAATTACAATTTCAATTGGCGTCAGACCATACTTCCGGCCTCTCTGATTACCGCCGGAGCTGTAGCTATCGCCCCCGGATTCTTAAGACACGGCAATCATGGTCTGACCAACGCAATTATAGATTTGCGTGGCAATCACCGACGTCTCGAGTTCGACGACTACGTTCAGTACCTGCCCGTCGTCGGGGCGTGGACTCTCGGATGCGTCGGAGCGAAAGCAAAACACACATTTGTTGAGCGAACCTTGATTGTCGCCACATCTTACGCCTCGTTGGGAGTCCTTACCAATGTCCCCAAATACTTCGTAGATGAAAAGCGCCCGGAGTTCGCAGGCCATAATTCATTCCCTTCGGGCCACACCGCCACCGTATTTATGGGAGCAGAACTTGTACGAATCGAGTACGGCGGTTGGTATGGTATAGGTGCCTATACCGTAGCCGTCGGCGTCGGATTCATGCGCATGTACAATGGCCGCCATTGGTTCAACGATGTTGTAGCCGGCGCGGGCATAGGCATATTAAGCGCAAGAATAGGGGAGTGGAGTGCCTGCCTTTGGCAGAAATTATTGAAGAAGAAAGGACGAAAGGAGCAAAACTTCGCTCTTACTCCGATAGCGACACCCTTCAGTGGCGGTTACTACGGATTTTCTATGGGTTGTTGCTTCTAAATACCCGACTTTTAAAGTAAATGTACTATCTTTGCACCGTCGCAATCATAGTGCATTTACTTCATGAAAATCAAAAGCATTCTCTTACTTTTCACCCTGCTTCCGCTATTTGCTGTAGCGGAGCCTGCTTTTACCCCTCCTGTATATCCCGGAGGTGAGATGGCAATGTTTAAATTTTTGGCGAACCACATCGAATATCCGAAGTATTGTGCCGACAGATATATTCAGGGCCGTGTGGTAGTACAATTTATAGTTCGGGAGAACGGAATGGTAGACAGTGTATGTGTAGAATCTCCCGGGTTCCCCCTTATGGATAAAGAGGCCGTTCGTGTTGTCAGGGCTTTATATCGGTTTGAGCCGGCTACTAAAGATGGCGCTCCGGTAAAGAGCACATTTAAAGTACCTATTACATTTAAAATTCAAACTTCGGGCTTTTTTTTCGATCCCCTGGACCTCTTTGAAAAGAATATCCGACAAGGGGTGAAGTATAGTCGGGAGAAAGATTACTATCTTGCCGAGAGAAATTTTAAAGATGCTTTGGGGATAATTCCTATCAGATACGATGTGGTGAATTATTGCGACAGTATCCTTGAAGGCTCCGACCGTCAGTTTGGTTTCCGCGAGTGGGTGGCAAATATGCTGCAGAAGGAAGTCGAACTTTATCCCGAAACATCATCTTTCTATACTCCCAAGATAATCGAGATCAGAGAGAAAGCACTCCGACAGAATCCTGACGATTTAAAGATGCTCTACGGTATGCAGAGAGCACGCTTGTTCAACGGAGATTATAGCGAGGCTATCGCGTTGGGCAACAGATTGCTTGATTCGATTTCTCCCGAAACTGACGGATACATGTATTCGCGTGTACTTGCCAACCAGATTAAGGCGAAACTCAATGCTTTTGATTATCAAGGCGTAGTAGACCTCTTCGGCCATGACGCTCAAACGCTTTTCCTGAAATATCGTACCTCCAAGACGCCTCTGAAAGACTTGAACTTTTCCGAGTATTTCGAAAAGAAATCCGAGCAAATTCGTTTCGAACCTATGTATGACCTCGCCGAAGCGTATGTCCAACTCGGTCGTGTCGATGATGCCAAGAATGTCATTGGGACATTGAAATATTATCTCAAAGGCTCATTCAAAGCGAATACCCACAAAGTATGGAGCAAGAAACCGGGAATGCTAAATTTAGCAGGTCTCTGGCGAAAAAACTAATTTTGCAGTTCGGCAGAAAATTTGTAACTTCGTGCCTTTGAAAGAGGAGTAACGGCCTCCGCTCTCCTTTTGAAAGAAATAAACTCACCAATAGCTATGTTAATCATCGGCATTGCCGGTGGTACCGGTTCCGGTAAAACCACCGTTGTAAATAAAATCATAAACAGCCTCCCCGCAGGAGAGGTCGCTGTCATGCCTCAGGACTCCTACTACAAGGATTCCAGCCATATTCCGCCCGAAGACCGCAACAAAATCAACTTCGACGAACCCGCGGCTATCGAGTGGACTCTCCTCGTGGAGCACCTCAAGCAACTCAAGGAGGGCAAGACCATACAGATGCCCACCTACTCATATCTCACCTGCACCCGCCAGGAAGAGACCGTAGCCGTAGCCCCCTCCGACGTGGTGATTGTCGAAGGCATCCTCGTGCTCACCGACCCAACTATCCGCAGCATGCTCGATATCAAGGTGTTTGTCGACGCCGACCCCGACGACCGTCTCATCCGCGTCATCGCCCGCGACTGCATCGAGCGTGGCCGCACTCCCGAGATAGTCATCAATCGCTATCAGGACGTGCTCAAACCCATGCACATGCAGTATATCGAGCCGAGCAAACGCTACGCAGACCTCATCGTGCCCCAAGGTGGCAGCAACATAGTGGCAATCAACCTTCTCACCGACTATATTGAAAGCCGACTCCAGCGCGCCAAGATGCGCGGTGTGGCCACCGAGTGCTGATGGGAATCACTTCGCAGCATAAGGGAACCGAAGACGACGCAATGTTCCCCTCGCCTTTCACTGAAGTGGAAGCCGATATCGACGTCAAGGCCGACGCTCCGGCCGAAGGCGTCGAGACCATCGACATACACATTACCGAGGAACACAAATCAGTGCTCCGCACCGACAATCTCGTCAAGAAATACGGAAAGCGCACCGTCGCCAACCACGTGTCCATATCAGTCACACAGGGCGAAATAGTTGGTCTCCTCGGCCCCAACGGCGCCGGCAAGACCACTACATTTTACATGACAGTAGGCCTCGTCGAACCCAACGAAGGTCAGATATTCATCGACGACATGAATATCACCCGCTATCCCGTGTACAAACGCGCCCAGAACGGCATCGGCTATCTTGCCCAGGAAGCCTCCGTATTCCGCAAAATGACGGTTGAAGACAATATCCGCTCCGTCCTCCAGATGACAAAGATGACCAAGGAGGAGCAGCGCGACAAGCTCGAGAGCCTCATCGCCGAATTCCGTCTCCAGAAAGTGCGCCGCAACCTCGGCGACCAGCTTTCGGGCGGCGAACGACGCCGTACCGAGATTGCCCGCTGTCTGGCTATCAACCCACGTTTCATCATGCTCGACGAGCCCTTCGCAGGCGTCGACCCTATCGCGGTAGAAGATATCCAGTCGATAGTCTATAAACTGAAAGATAAGAATATAGGTATCCTCATCACCGACCATAACGCTCAGGAGACCCTCCGAATCACCGACCGTGCCTACCTCCTCTTCGAAGGCCGCATCCTCTTCCAGGGCACATCCGAAGAGCTCGCAAGCAACCCCGTGGTACGCGAGAAATACCTTGGCCGCGACTTCGTGTTCTACCGCAAGCGTCTCGGCTGATTATAAACGAATTAAAATATAAAATACTACATAAAGCAATGGCAGAAGAAAAAGAACTTACAGAAGGCACCGCAACTAAGGGCCTCAACTTCGTTGAAGAAGAAGTTCTCGCCGACCTCAAGGCGGGCAAAAACGGCGGACGGTTAAGTACCCGTTTCCCGCCCGAACCCAACGGCTATCTCCACATCGGTCACGCCAAGGCTATCTGTATGGACTTTGGTGTTGCTGAGAAGTTTGGAGGTACATGCAATCTCCGTTTCGACGACACAAACCCCGTCAAGGAAGACGTTGAATACGTCGACTCTATCCGCGAAGACATCCACTGGCTCGGATTCGACTGGGGCGACCGCGAATACTACGCTTCCGACTATTTCCCTCAGCTCTTCGACCTCGCCGTGCGCCTTATTAAAGAAGGTAAGGCATACGTCGACGACCAGTCGAGCGAAGAAATCGCCAAGCAGAAGGGTACTCCCACAGTCCCCGGCACCGAAAGCCCCTACCGTAACCGCTCGGTAGAGGAAAACCTCGACCTCTTCATGCGTATGAACGCCGGAGAGTTCGACGAAGGTTCGCGCGTGCTCCGTGCCAAGATTGATATGGCGTCGCCCAACATGCACTTCCGCGACCCCATTATGTACCGCATCATCAAGACTCCTCACCACCGCACAGGCACTACATGGAAAGTCTACCCAATGTACGACTTCGCACACGGCCAGAGCGACTACTTCGAAGGCGTCACACACTCTATCTGTACACTCGAGTTCGTAGTGCACCGTCCTCTCTACGAGCACTTTGTAAAAGAACTCGCCGACGACACCTACTGCCCCCGACAGATCGAGTTCAACCGACTCAACCTCACCTACACCGTGATGAGCAAGCGCAAGCTCCTCCAGCTCGTCAAGGAAGGCCTCGTCGCAGGTTGGGACGACCCCCGCATGCCGACTATTTCGGGCATGCGCCGTCGCGGCTACACTCCCCGCGCTATCCGCAACTTCATCGACACTATCGGTTACACCAAATATGAGGCTCTCAACAGCGTAAGCCTCCTCGAGCACGCCGTGCGCGACGACCTTAACCGCATCGCCACACGCGTCATGGCCGTTATCGATCCCCTCAAGGTAGTCATCACCAACTACCCCGAAGGCAAGACCGAGACCGTGACCATGGAGAACAATCCCGAAGACCCCGAAGGCGGCGTTCACGAAATGCCCTTCAGCCGCGAAATCTACATCGAGCGCGACGACTTCATGGAGAATCCTCCCAAGAAATTCTTCCGCCTCGCTCCCGGTTCGGAAGTACGTCTCAAAGGCGCATACATCATCAAGTGCGACGAAGTGATTAAAGACGCAGAAGGCAACATCACCGAGCTCCGTTGCTCTTACGATCCCGACACCCTCAGCGGTATGGCCGGAGCCTCACGCAAGGTCAAAGGCACCCTCCACTGGGTAGCAGCCGACAGCGCTGTTGATGCCGAAGTACGCCTCTACGACCGCCTCTTCGACGTGGAAAATCCCGCCGCCGAGACCGAACGCGACTTCCGCGAGATGCTCAATCCCGAGTCTCTCAAGGTTGTGAAAGGCGCCAAGCTCGAACCCTACGCAGCCAAAATTGCCACTCCCGGCGCTAAACTGCAGTTCCAGCGCATCGGCTACTTCACTCCCGACTACGATTCGCGTCCCGACGCGCTCATCTTCAACCGCACCATCGCTCTCAAGGACACCTGGGAGAAAGAAAAGAAAAAAGCTTGATATGGCAGAAGAGACAAACCCTCGTGAGGAACTTTACGAAAGATTCAAGGCGTCGCTGAAACGCCCTGTGGCAGACCGATACTTCGACGAAGACGAACTGGTGGAGATCTACGACTACGCCGGCGACCTCTCCGACGACTATGTGCAGCTCGAAGTACTCTTCTGCGGCGCCCGTCTTTACCCCGCGAGCGCGTCTCTTGCCGAGCGCAGGGCGCTGATGTACCTCGACACAAGTGTCGACGACAGCGACGAACCCACCCCGGCTGCCGGTTCTTTTCTCAACGATAACCCCGAACTGCAGACGCCTCTCTTCGAGATTGCGCGTCTGCAGATCAACCGCCCTTCCGACCCCGAAGGAGCCCTCGAGTACATCCTCGGCCAGTTCGAGACTCTCGGCGACGAGGAGATAATCCGTTTCCTCGACCTCGCTTTCGACCTCGGTTGCTACGACTGGGTCATATCCAATCTTCCCCGCCTGCGCACCAAGGTGAAATTCATGCCCACCCTCGTATATGAGATAATGCGTGAAGCCGAGAGCAGCGGCGACGACGAAACGGTGATAACTCTCGCCGAAGAGCTAATCGAGTCCGAGCCCTTCGCTGTCGGCTACTGGGTGACACTCTTCAAGGCTCAGGCCAAGGCCGGCAAGGAAGAAGATGCAAAGTCATCGTTCGACTACGCCCGTGCTCTCGGTGCGGACAATCCCGACGCCCTGCTTATCCTCGCCGAGTCGGTCTACAGTTTCGCTCCCTATCTCTATTCCGAAGCCTACGAGATTATCGAAGGCCTCAAGGAAGAGAATCCCGACGAATTCATGTACACCGACTGCCAGTGCGCCATACTCGTGCGCATGGGTGCAGGCTCGAAGGCAATAAACATCCTGCGCGAGTATCTCGACAAGCATCCCGGCCACTCCCGCGCCATGCGTCAGCTCCTGGCATGCAATGTGCCCGACGCCTCCGACTACCTCGACCGCTTCTACGATGCGACAGGTGGCGAAGGCTTCGACCCTGCGACGTACGCCGAACTTGTCACCACGCTCTCGCTCAACGGCTCCATGACTTCCCTCGAGGCACTCCTCACACGAAGCGGAGCAGGTGTAGACATGGATCCCGGCGACTTCTGCGCATGGATAGAGTCGCTCTATGCCCTCGGACGATACGAAGAGTTGGCTCAACTTGTCGATGCTCATCCAAATAAGGGTGTCTTCGTCACTATCCCGCTCAAAGGTTCGGCTGTGATATTTGCCTATATCGTCGCGCTGATGAAACTCGGTCGCGGCGACGATGCCAATGCCTTCTTCAGCGAGGTAAGGCCCGCTCTCGAAGCCATTATCGAAGACGCCCCCATGCCCGTGCGCATGTCGATACGTACCGTCTTCACCCTCGCCGACAAAATGCGCCGACACCCGGCCGACGACACCCTCTACTGGGAATATTTCAACATGCTTAACTACGAGAAGAAATGAATAAACTGCTTATGCGTTCGCTCAGCGGTGCAGTGTATGTGCTGCTGATTGTCGGTGCTATCGCTCTCGGCAACTGGTGGTTTGCCGCCCTTACCACACTCTTTGCCGTACTCGGAGTGATAGAGTTCGAGAGAAATCTCGACGGCTGGCCCGAAGGTCCTTTCGCCCTGGCATGGCGCATATTGGATGTACTTGCCGCTGTCGCTGTTGTAAACCTCGGTATGCTCGTCTTACTCCCGTCGTGGCTCCTCCTCTCGCTCCTTGTCCTCGTCGCCATATATCCCGTTGCTCGATTCACCCTCGCACTCTACGATAAAAGTGCCGAGTCGTTCCGCTCTACGGCGTGGTCGATACTCTCTATCGTCTACATCGCAGTGCCCATGCTTCTCCTCCAGTTCCTGTACACCGACCGCGGAGTGGCCAACCACTGGCTCGTCCTCGCCATTTTCATCATGATATGGCTCAACGATACCGGCGCCTTCCTCGTAGGCTCGTCGTGCGGTCGTCACCGCCTCTTCGAGCGCCTCTCGCCCAAAAAATCTTGGGAAGGATTCTTCGGAGGCTTCGCATTCTGTCTGATAGCCGGCGCCGCATGCTCGTATATCATTCCCGAAGTAGGATTCTCACTCCCCGTCTGGGTAGGTCTTGGTGCCGTAGTGAGCATATTCTCTACCTGGGGCGACCTCTTCGAGTCGCTTATGAAGCGCAGCCTCGGAGTCAAGGATTCGGGCAACCTCATTCCCGGTCACGGCGGTATCCTCGACCGCATCGACTCACTCCTTTTCGTGGCCTGGGCTGCCTTTATTTATTATAACATTTTCGGATAAGTAATATGGCTGTAAAAGTAGGAGATACCGTACGTTACCTCAATTCCGTAGGCGGCGGACGCGTTGTCCGCATCGTAGGCGATATTGCCTACGTCGACGAAGACGGATTCGAGACACCCGTCCTCACCCGCGAATGTGTCGTGGTAGCCACACCTTCGGCTCAGGCGAAGGCCGCTCCCAAGTCGGTTTCGCGTATTGAGAGTGCTCCCGTACCGTCTAAAGATACCACTCCCGCGCCCACCCGTCTGCCCGTGATCGAGACAGCCGGCGGCGACAAACTCAATATCGTTATCGGCTTTGAACCCGTTGATATCAAGGCTCTTTCACGCTCAGGCTTCGAAGCCTTCATAGTCAACGATTCAAACTACTACCTCTATGTGACCCTCGCAACCCGCAGCACGTCCGACAGTGAGTGGACGCCCCGTTTCGACGGTCTCATCGAACCTAATATTCAGGAATTTGCCTTTGAATTCCCGCAAAGCGAACTCGGCACTTTCGAGCGCCTTGGAGTGCAGTTCGTTGCTTTCAAGCGCGACAAGGCCTTCGCCGCCAAAGAGCCCGCTTTTGTAGAGTTCAAAGTCGACCCCACCAAGTTTGCAAAGCTCCACTGCTTCCGCCCCAACCCTTACTTCGACAATCCCGTAATCGCCTTCGACGTAGTTACTTCCGACCGCGTCGCTGCCGACTTTACCCCCGATGCCGAAGCGCTGGGTCGCAGCATGATGCAGCCCAAGAAAGCGGAGCATAAACCCTCGCCGCGCGAGTCCAAACCTTCTCAGAAGAAAGCATTCCGCAACGATGTTATCGAAGTAGACCTCCACGCCGACGAACTCTTCGACACCACCGCAGGCCTTTCGCCCGCCGATATCCTCAACCGTCAGATTGAGACCTTCACCGAAGTCATGACTGCCAACTTGCGTCATCCCGGTCAGAAAATCGTCTTCATCCACGGGAAAGGGGAGGGTATTCTCCGCGAGGCGCTGAGAAAAGAACTCACTCATCGCTTCAAAGGACACGATGTGCAGGACGCCTCCTTCCGCGAATACGGTTTCGGCGCCACACAGGTCACAATCCGTCCTCAGAGCTCTAACTCCGCTAACGGCAAATCCCGCCGATGATTATCTATTTCTCAGGCACGGGCAATACACGCGTCGCCGCCGAAAAGCTCGGCCAACTGCTCGGCGATGCCGATGTCAGGCCGTTCACAGCTTCCGAACTCCGTCAGCCGGCCGACGCGTTTATCGACTGCAAGCCCGGCGATAGAGTAGTGTGGGCCTTCCCCACATACTCTTGGGGCATACCTCCCGTAGTGGCCGAAGTCATGAAGCAGTGCCGCTTCGGCGCAGGTGCACAGTCGGCCACCCATGTCATGCTCACAACCTGCGGCGACGATATGGCCTACACCGATAGGCAGTGGCGCAAGATTATGCACCGACGCGGCCTCAGCACCGCCGGTGCCTATGCCGTGGTCATGCCCAACATCTACACCCTCATGAAAGGCTTCGATGTCGACTCACCGGCATTGGCAGCCGAAAAACTCGCGGCAGCTCCCGACACCCTCGGGCAGATAGTCGCGTCGATTAAGAGCGGAGGTGCCGATATGCCCGTACGCCTGAAATTCTCGGGAGTGAAGTCGCACATCGTTTATCCTTGGTTCGTGCGTTTCGCCATGTCACCCAAACCCTTCCACTCCAACGAAGGTTGCATCTCATGTTCGCTGTGCGCACGCTCATGCCCGATGCAGAATATCACCATGCACGAAGGTCGCCCGCAGTGGGGCAGTCAATGCGCCCTCTGCCTGCGTTGCTATCACATATGCCCGCGCCACGCCGTAGCATACGGAAAAGCCACCGACGGAAAGGGTCAAAGTATAGTTGAGAAATTATGAAAACCGCCTTTATCACTGGTGGCTCCACGGGTATCGGTGCAGCCACTGTCCGAAAATTCATAACCGAAGGCTGGAACGTAGCCTTCTTTGATTTCAACGAAGAAGCAGCGCGAGCCCTCGTCGAAGAGATTGCCGAGCCCGAAAGACTCATGTTCCTCTGCGGCGATATCCGCACCAAAAGCGAAATCTTCGCCGCCGTCGATGCCGCTGCCGCCCGCTTTGGAAGCATCGACAGCGTATTCGCCAACGCAGGCATACACCGCCGCAACACCGTGCTCGACATCACCGACGAAGAACTCGACCGAGTGATACACACCAACATCTACGGCACCGTCAACACCCTCCGCGCCGCCGTCCCTCACCTCATCAAAGCAGGCGGAGGCACTATCGTAATCAACTCCTCCGACCAATTCTTCATCGGCAAAGCACACTCCTTCGCCTACGGCATGACCAAAGGAGCTCTCGGCCAGATATCCCGCAGCCTCTCTATTGACCTCGGCCCCTACAACATCCGCGTAAACGCGATTTGCCCCGGCACAATCCACACCCCCCTTGTCGACAACATCTTCGAGAAATTCTCAAAAGTAGACAATAAATCCATCGAAGAATACTGGCAGGAAGAAAACGCCCTCTTCGCCCGCGGCTCAGCAGGCCGTCCCGAAGAAGTAGCCGAACTCGTCTACTTCCTCGCCTCCGACAAATCCTCATTCTGCACCGGCGGCCAATACCTCATCGACGGCGGCCTCGTCGCCCGCTGACACACCTTTCAACTAACATATTTATTGCTGAATAAAGAAACTATTCAGCGAATAGTAAACCTTTAAGTGTTTGATTATCAGTGTAGGGACGCACCCTGGTGCACTGCTGTCCACGGAAAATTTTAACAATCGCTCATAGATTGCGTATTTACAGATAGTTATATTGTATTTTTGCTGTCGGAGGATTTTAAAATGAATTTTCTGAGCTATCTTTGC
>JAAVFI010000026.1 GCA_014800815.1 Bacteroidales bacterium
AAAAAATAAATCGTTATACACCTTCCGATGATCAAAACTCGTCCGGGAATAAAGGAAAGCGTGTGGGAACAGCTTACGAACTCGAAAACGGAGATATTATTTACGTACCTGAATAACAGGAGGCTGTGTCGGTTTTGACACAGCCTCTAATTTTTCAATCTTTCAAAATTGCGCCATGTTGATGTTTATATTGGGGGATTGACGGGAAATTCGTAACTTTGTAGTCACGCCGTCTGTCGATTGATTATTAAAGATGACTCGAAATATACCTGTTCATTATCTGAATGAAGATTCAGCCTTTGATTCTGAAGTCCTGCACCTTACTCCGGAGAGTGTCAGGACTAATAAGTTAGGCGGCTTTAATGATCATATTGACGACTGTTATACTATAATTCTTGTCACAAAAGGATGTGGTTCGGCAGATATCGACTTCCGTACAGTGCCTATGTCGGAGGGGCAAATCGGAATCATAGCACCGGGGCAGATACATTCTAATATCTGTATACAGGATTGTGAGCTGTGGATGCTAAGAATGTCCCCGGAAATGGTGGATGATGATTATAGATATCAGTTGGATGAATACGCCATGATAGGGAATCCTGTCTTGCTTACTGAGGATACAACGATGATATTGTGTGAAGCTCTGGAGTTTCTGTCAAAGCTTATAGCTTCGATGACAGACCGCCAGCCTCAGAGAAGTGTCTTATTCAATATGCTTAATGTGGTCCTCGGCATCGTTACTCCGAGGATATTGGGCGGTCAGGAAATGCCGCGTCTGCGCAGCACTGAAATAACGGTAAGGTTCAAACGGATGCTCCCTCAGTTTGTGTTACACCGAAAAAAACCATCGTTTTATGCTAAAGAACTCTGCATATCGGAGGTATATCTTAATGAGGTGGTGAAGAAAAATACGGGGATGACTCCGACGGAGTGGATCAATGTTGCTATCTTGCTGGAAGCTAAACGACTGCTTCGCTCAACTGCCTTGACTGTAAAAGAGATTGCTCATGAATTGGGCTATGAGGACCATGCCTATTTCTCCAGATTTTTCAAAAAGAATACTTCTATGACGCCATTAGAATTCAGGAATACAATCCTTAATTAGTCCAATCATTGCCGTTAGTCATCCATTGATGTCGCTCATTTTCAAAAGTAATTTTGCATAAAAAACTATTGAAAATGATCAGACAAACAACATTGGTATTTATATGCCTCATACTCACAGCAGTACGAGGCATCTGCCAGGACTCGGTGCAGAGCATAAGCGGTCGCGTGGTAGACGCGGCAACCGAAGAAGGACTGCCTTTCAGCATCGTAAAGCTTTCATATAAGGGGCAAGGGGTGGTCACGGATAGTCTCGGGTATTTCCGGTTCAAGGACGTGCCTGTCGGACGCTACGACATGGAAGCTTCGTATGTAGGATATGCACCTGTGGTGATGAAGGATGTAGTCGTGATTTCATCCAAAGAAACGCAGATAGAGATTCCTCTGCAAGAGATGTCTTCCGAACTGAATGAACTCGTGGTTACACCGAAAGTCATCAAGTATCGACCGCTCAACAACATGAATCTTTCAAGCGGCAGAATGTTGAGTGTAGAGGAAGCAGGCCGCTTTGCCGGAGGTCTGGACGATCCGGCGCGCCTTGCGGGTGCTTTTGCCGGAGTCGCCACCAACATTGGCGACAACGGAATTACCGTGCGAGGCAATGCTCCGAAGTTGATGCAGTGGAAACTTGAGGGGGTGGAGATTCCGAACCCTAACCATTTCGGTGAGGTAGGAGGATTCGGTGGCGGTGGTCTCACAGCATTGAGCAGTCTTGTACTTGGAAATTCCGATTTCCTTACCGGTGCTTTCCCTGCCGAATACGGCAATGCTCTTGCCGGAGTATTTGATCTCAAACTCCGCGCAGGCAACAACAATAGGTGGGAGCATACAGTGTCGCTTGGCACAATGGGTATAGACCTTTCTTCTGAAGGACCTTTCAGAAAGGGTGGTAAATCGTCATATCTGTTCAACTACAGATATTCAACTCTCAGTATGATTTCAAGTTTTCTCCCCGACGGTGCCGGGCAAGGAATGAAATATCAGGACCTGTCGCTGAAGTTAAACTTCCCCACTAAGAAAGCCGGTACATTTTCTGTATGGGGGCTCGGACTTATCGACGGAAACAAAGAGAAAGCCAAAACCAATATGGATGAGTGGGAATACGAATCTGACCGAAACTTCTTCGACACATCTATATGGATGGGCGCATTGGGCGTGAACCATAAATACCGACTCAACGAAACCACTCAATTCAATACTACGATAGCCGGTACGTATAATGGCATAGACTCTCATCAGAGTGCACTTGATGATAATCTTGTACCGCATCCCGATAATGTTATCAAGAAGAATAATTACAATATTGTCTTCAACACATTTATGAATAACCGTATAGGGCGAGTCGGAAACAACCGCACGGGAATTGTCGTGACCGGAATGTTCTATGATATGCTCCTGAAGAATGCGCCGGGTATCGGCGCCGAAATGAAGACAATAGCGAATGAACAAGGCAACAGTGCTTTATTGGAGGCGTACACCGAATTCTCTCTGTCTCCGTCGTGGAAGTGGCAGTTTAATCCCGGAGTTCATTTACAGTATTTCGCGCTTAATGGTCATTACAGTATCGAGCCGCGTCTGGCTATTAAATATAACATCAATCAAAAACAATCGTTGGTGTTCTCTTACGGCAACCATAGCCGCATGGAATTGCTCAACTATTATTTCACGCGCAATGACGAAGGCGAGTTGATAAACAAGAATCTGGACTTTACGCGCGGACACCATTTCGTGGTGACTTACGACTGGAATATCGGCAATGATTTCCACCTGCGTGTAGAGCCATATCTGCAGCTGCTCTATAAAGTACCTGTTGTCGCCGGCAGTTCCAATTCTCTGCTTAACAATAAGGACGATTGGTTCATTACTGACAAGTTTGAAAGTACGGGCCGAGGGCTGAACTATGGACTTGAGGTTACGTTTGAGAAATACATGTCCAATGGATATTATTTTATGTTCACGGGCTCCGTTTTCAGTTCACGCTATAAGGGCGGCGACGGTATATGGCGTAATACGCGCTACAATCGTAATTATCTTTTCAATCTGCTCAGCGGAAAGGAATGGATGGTAGGCAGAAGCCGTAGAAATATATTGGGTGTTAACGCACGACTGACATTCCGCGGCGGTGACAGATATACTCCGATTTTAGAGGACGAATCACTCACGGCGCAAGAAGTAATATTTGATGAAAGGCTGGCTTACAGCCAACAGCTCAAGCCGGTCCTATGGGCAGACTTCTCGGTATATTACCGCATCAATCGTCGAAAGGTGTCACATGAGTTCGGATTGAAATGGCTCAACGCTACTTTTCATGATGAGTACCTCGGACACGAATATAATTTTAAGACCGGCCGCGTGGAAGAATACCGCGATGGAATCTGTATGCCAAATCTGTATTATAAGATCAGTTTCTAAAAGCAGAAGGCAATAGTCGCCGCTACTCTAATATAGAGAAAAGTTTTCAAAAAGGTTATACCTATACAACCTTTTTGAAAACTTTTTTTGTTTATTTGCGGACCTAATACAAAGACGTATGAAGTATCTGAATATACCACTTCAGGGGTGGTATAATTGATAGTTGGTGGTATGTTTTGTTCAAATATTATTATTTGTACCTCTTGTCATTTCAGTATCATCGGGGCCGCACTTGCCGGCGTAGTCGATTGCTATAATTTTCATAAGGTTGTAGGATAGTTTATCGGTTTGCAAGATATTCGGAATTGCTCAATATATCGTTGAATCTGCCAGACTGAGTGGCTAACATAATATCTAATTTTGCGTTATAACTAATAGAAAACACAAAATTAAGCAATAGAAACAAATGGAAAAAATCTGCGAAAAGATGATTTTTAAACCGGCATATCCTTATGTCGACAACGCTGTGGTGCATGGCGTAATGAGCAAGTTCAATCCCGGCGACCGTATTCTCAAAGCCGGTACTCAGCTTCACCCCGCCTGCTCCCCTCTGAAGCATGACCTGCGTATGCTTCAAGACGTAGCCGTGAAGATGCGCGACGGCGTGACAATATATACCGATATATATCTGCCCGCCGACATGAAGGAAGGCGAGAAGCTGCCCGTGCTTATCGCATGGAGCCCCTACGGCAAGACTGCCGGCACCGCTCCCCGCTATATCGGCCTCTTCAACATGCTCGGTATGGGCAACAAATGGAGCTCGGGGCTCACCAAGTTTGAAGGTCCTGACCCCGACTACTGGTGCGCTCAGGGCTACGCCGTATGTAACCCCGACCCGCGTGGTATTGCAAGCAGCGAGGGCGACATCACGATGATTGGTTCGCAGGAAGCATACGATGCCTACGACCTCATCGAGTGGCTCGCTACTCAGGAGTGGTGCAATGGTAAGACCGCCCTCACCGGTACAAGCTACCTTACATTCTCCCAGTGGTTTATTGCCGCTACCCAGCCCCCTCACCTCACATGTATCGCTCCCCACGAAGGTCTGCAGGATGCTTACCGCGATATCTGCTATGTAGGCGGTATCCCTGACCCGCACTTCCTCGACCGTCTGCAGGTAAATCATGTGAGCATGAGCGGTGCACAGCGCGAGGATATGATCGACGAGATGTATGCCTATCCTCTTGCTTCTGCTGAGATATGGCAGGACAAACGCGCCGACTGCGCAAAAATCAATATTCCTGCATTCGTTACTGCAAGCTACTCCAATACCCTCCACACCATGGGTACTTTCCGTGCATGGCGCGCGCTGGGTACAGACAAGAAGTGGCTGCGCATCCACGACTCTCAGGAGTGGCCCGACTACTACGATATGCACAATACCGAGGAGCGTAAGAAATTCTTCGACCGCTACCTCAAGGATGAGCAGAACGGTTGGGAAGAGACTCCTGCTGTACGCTACGCCGTCCTCGACCTCGAAGGCGACAACAAGACCGGCCTCGTAGCCGATGAGTTCCCGCCCAAGGAAGCGGTGTATGAAAAACTTTATCTTGACGGAACAACACGTTCGCTCCAGAATGAAGCTCCCGAGAAGGAAATGGCACTTCGCTACAGCCCCGACGGTCTGCCCGTACGTGTATCGTTCCAGAAAACTTTCGATAAGACTACAAAATTCGTAGGCTATCCCAAAATCAAACTTTACACCGAAGTTGAAGGATACGACGATATGGACGTTTTCGTCTGGGTTCAGAAGCTCGACAAACGTGGCAATATCCTCTCCGAGTCTGTAGTACCCAACAATGGTGCAGCTCTCCACGACTTCACTCAGGACGGTGCTTCGACACTCCGCTACAAGGGCGTACACGGCCGTCTCCGTGCTTCGATGCGTCACCTCGACCCCGAACGCTCGACCGATATCTGCCCTTACTACTCGTTCAGCCAGATCGACAAGCTCTCGGCAGGTCAGGTTGCCGAACTCGACATCATCCTCAGCCCTATCGGCATGGTGTTCTATCCCGGCGAGACAATGCGTGTAGTAGTTTCGACCAAAGACGAAATCGGCAGCATCATGCCCGGTACCCCCGGCTGTATCCCCGACAACAAGGGTACACACATCCTTCACGTCGGCGGTCAGTATCCGAGCTACATTCAGCTCCCTGTACTTCCCGATTGATTGCCAAATATCTGAATAAAAAATGCTGCCCCGAACGTTCGGAGCAGCATTTTTTATTCAGGTATGTTATCGCGTTTGACTGCGGTAGTCTGTCGGCGACATTCCGGCATAGCGCTTGAAGTATTTGCGGAAGGTGAATTGCTCGGGGAAATTCAATTCGTTAGCTATTTCTTTGATACTCTTATCTGTCTGTTCGAGCAGTAGCTTTGCGTAAGTCGTCGTGACCGATGAAATCCACTCGGAAGGCGACTGGCCTGTGGCCTCGCGGATTATCGCCGAAAAATGCCCGGTAGACATATTTGCCTGCGCGGCATAACGGCTGACCGTACGCTCAGTGCGATAATTCTCGTGCAGGGAGAGGATGAAGCGATAAGCGACATTGCTGTTTCGGATTGATTCAAATGAAGTTTCGAAACTGCGTATGTGGTTGCTCACTACTTCAAGCATGCTCTCCACACATATCAGATTGATAAGGTTCGTCAGAATAAGCTGTTCTTCAGCCGAGGTGCTCGATGCAATCTTGCTCAATTTATCTTCGATGCGCCTGTACTGCGATTGAGCAAAGATAAATTCGTCGTCGCTTAATTGCCAGCAGGGGCTTTGGCTCACCTTCAGCGGAATGCCGGTGTCGGCAATCAGTTTGAATACAGGATAGAAGACTTTGAGCTCATTGACAAAAGAGATTCGTTCGAAATCAGGCGACGGATTTATTTCATATATCTGTATCAAGGGTGTGACGATAAATACGCTGCCCTTTGAGAGATGGAATACATTGTCGTTTATCCTGATATCGGCCTCTCCTGCCGTGCAGAGTACGAAGCCTCCTTTGTTCCAATACTCATGTAGAGGCTCACACGAATTTGTAATATTTTCCGTGATAGTCTTCATCTGTTTATTTTGCTCTCAGACCTTCTTTTTTGATTTTGGGCACGAGGTATCCGAATCCATATACCATCATAGATGCCTGAGCGATGATGCCCACGATGATGCTGATGATATTTACTTCAGTAGATACGAGGTTGTTGGTCAGGAAATACCACACGGTGTAGATGCCGAAGGGAATGTTGAGGAGCACACTTGCCACGAGGCCGGGGTTGTACTTGCATCCGAAGACGAAGAACATCACTACGTGAGCCAGCGCGTTGAGTGCCGAATAGTAGGCAACCCAGAGACCCCACTCTACGCCGAAGTAGTTAGATACAATACCCATGAGGGGGAGGAGAATATATACGAGAGGAATGTTGATCCAGAACGATACGGCCTTGGTCATGGGATATTCATCCTTAACCGACTTGAGAGGCTTGCGGTTGAAGAACTTGAGGAATCCGCCCGGGCAGATATATTCTTCAAATTCATGTGCCCAGTAGATAGGGGTCTGCATCCAGATAAGGAACAGAGCGTAGTTCACGTCCTTTACATACATCCATATCAGAATTGCTGAGTAGAATGCGAGGAAAGGTGTTGCTTTCATCCAGTTGTCATACAACCATTGCATTGCTGTTTTCATGATTTACTTATTTAATAGGTTAATATTATCTTTCGACGCTGCAAAATTATATGTAAAATACCTATTTACATAGGCCTGCATATGCTGTATATTGAGCAATATCGCAGATTTGTTATATTAACCGATGTCTGACCATATTTTTTGTTCATAGATTGCACATGCGAGCACAATCACCGAGTGTATCTGCGGGCATGTTACCATAATGTAATATTGTCTATTGCTACGGTTTATAACACCTGCAAAATTAAGCATTTAATAGAAGATTCACAATAAGGATTCCATATTGCTCAATATCTCACGAAATCTACCCTTTACACATGGGCCTGATATTGGTAATTTTGCACCCCGATATTATAAACTCAATCAGAAAAGGCTCTGTATGAAATTCATACTTAATTGATAATTAGATGAAGATAGCATTTAGAATACTGCCGTTATGCTGCATATTGATGTTGTGTTCGGCGTCTGACATACATGCGCAGGAGGCAGAACGAGTAATGGGGCTGGAGGAAATATACTCTCTTGCCGACAGTAGCAGCCTGACGATTAAAACTGCAATGCAGGAAGCCAAATCGGCCGACGCAAATGTCAAGGTGGCTAAAAACGGATTGCTGCCTGATATAAATTTCTCGGCATCGGCAACTTATAACGGTAACGCATGGATGTCTGACCGTGATTTCAGTAACGGACAGAGCCTCCCTTCTCCTCATTTCGGCAATAACTTTGCTCTCGAAGTACGGCAGATAGTTTATGCGGGCGGCGCTTTAAGTCATGGAATACGTGGCGCCGAGCTGCAAGCCGATATCGCGAACCTCAACGTGGCTGACAAGCGTCAGAACGTACGCTTCCTTCTCACCGGCTACTACCTTAACCTGTATAAGTTCCGCAACCTCGAGCGCGTCTATAATAAGAATATAGAACGCGCGAAGGAAGTTATCAAAGATATGCGTGCGCGTGAGGAGCAGGGCATTGTGCTGAGCAACGACATTACCCGCTATGAGGTGCTTCTGCAAAACCTCCTCTATCGGCGCACCGAACTGGTAAGCCAGATTGATGTCTTCAACAATCAGCTTACCACAACCCTGGATTTGCCGGGCGATATTCAGATTATGCCCGATACAACCTTGCTCCGACTCTCGATGCATGAATATTCCGAGGATGAGTTGCGCAATATTGCCTACGTCAATTCTCCCCGCCTTGAGATTGCAAGGACAAGCATCGAACTCGGACGCAATCAGGAGAAGATAGCACGGTCGGGTCTTCTCCCCAAAATCAGCATTATCGCCGGAGATCATCTCAACGGTCCGATCACAGTCGAGTTGCCGCCAATCAATAAGAATCTCAACAACTGGTACTTCGGTGTCGGTCTGGCATACAATATCGGAAACATCTATAAATCACGACGCGACATCACCCGCAGCAAACTCAATACATCAGCGTCCGAGGCAAAGTATGCGGAAATACAGGAGAACTTGGACCTCGAAATACATCAGGCCTATGTCAACTATCAGAATGCCTTCGAGCTACTGCGCACTCAGGAGAAGAGCTTGCAACTTGCCACGGAGAATTATGCCGTTACCGAAAACCGATACAACAACGATCTGGTGCTCCTTATTGATTTGCTCGACGCCGAGAATATAAGGCTTGATGCAGAAGTACAGTACGTAAATGCCCGTATCAACATCATATACAACTATTACCGCCTCATGTACGTGACCGGAACCCTTTAAATCTGAAAATATTATGGCTAATACAAAAAAGATTGTTCGCTCGATACTTATTATACTGATTATTGCAGCCGGAATTATCTGGGTGTGCGCCCACTTTTTTCATCTGGGCAATGTTGAATGGACCGACAATGCACAGGTGCGCAGAAATATCGTGCCGATAAACAGCCGTGTTCAGGGATATATCGAGCGCATCTGTTTCAACGATTTCGAAGAGGTGCATAAGGGCGACACTCTCGTTGTGATTGAAAATTCCGAGCACCTTCTGCGCGTGGCTCAGGCAAATGCCGCCTATCAGCGCTCGCTTGTGGAAAATACGGCTATGGGAACTACAATTTCTACTACTGAAAATAACCTTAGTGTAAGCGATGCCGCTATCGACGAACTGAAGGTGCGCCTGCTGCAGGCTGAAACCGACTACAAGCGTTACGAGCAACTGCTTGCTCAAAAAGCTGTTACCCGTCAGCAGTATGAGAATATGAAGACAAACTACGACGCTTTGAAAGCTAAATATGATATGCTCGTGCGTCAGAAAAACTCCACACGCTTGGTCAAAGCCGAGCAGACCCAACGCCTCGACCAGCGAAAAGCCGATATCGAGGCCGCTGAGGCCGCTCTTGAGCTGGCGCAACTCAATCTGTCGTATACAGTTATCACCGCTCCTTGCGACGGTATTGCTTCCAAGAAAAATATTCAGGTCGGTCAGTTGATTCAGCCCGGTCAGAATCTATTGTCGCTTGTCGAGACCGACAAAGTGTGGGTTGTGGCGAACTACAAGGAAACCCAGATGAAGAATATCAAGGACGGCATGCCTGTCAAAATTGTGGTGGATGCCGTACCCGACGTTAATTTCAACGGCGTGGTAACAAGCATCTCAGGTGCTACCGGCGCCCAGTATTCACCTATACCTGTCGACAATGCAACCGGCAACTTTGTAAAAGTAAAACAGCGTGTGCCGGTTAGGATAGATTTTTCAGATAAAAATTCTCCTGAAGCCCTCAAGCGTCTGAGCTCGGGAATGAATGTGGTGTGTGAAGTAATCTATTGACGTTTTTATGGCAAAGGAATCTCCGGAACTAATCGCATATCTACGCACCATACCGGCGTGCCGCGATTTTGTGCCGTGGACAGTGAGATTTGCAATATTCGTATTGCTGATTATTGTCTATCAATTTACGGGCGGAATCTACATGGCCGCCGTTACCCAGATATCGGGCTCTTCCGCCTGGCTCAACGAGGATATCATGATGGCCGGTTATGCCTCACTTATTGGCATGACCATGCTTTTCCCGGTGCAGTTCAAGGTGATGTTCCGCTTTGAAAACCGAACGGTGCTTGTATTCTCAACTATTATGCTGATTATCGGTACACTGATATGTATCTACACCGACAATCTTGTATTGATAGTGATAACATGCTACTTCTGCGGCCTCTTCAAAATGGCGGCAACTTTTTACTGTATCAGTAATATTCAGCTGTGCATATCGCCTACGCGCGATCTGGCGTACTTTTACCCCTTCCTATACACAATTATTCTGAGCTGCATCCAGATGTCGGGTATCGCCACAGGATACAGCATATGGGCTTGGGATTGGCAGGCAATGCATATTATTATTGTAGGCGTCCTCATTGCAGCTCTGCTTATTATCCATATTACTATGCGCCCGAATTATCGCCTTGGCCCGTATCAGCCGTTCAAAGGCGTCGATTATCTCGGTGCAATTCTGTGGAGCCTGTTTCTGCTGTGTGTGCTGTTTATCGGCTTATACGGTGAGCATTACGACTGGTGGCATAGCGATGAAATTCGTATTGCCACGGTGTTTACTCTCATCACCCTTGTTTTGGCTATCTATCATGCCAAGACTACCGATAGTCCTTTTATCAATCTTGTAACTTTCACTCAGCCCCGGTTCTTCTATGTATCGGTACTGTTTGTGAGCTATTCAATATTGAGCGGTACTGCCGGACAGATTCAGAATATGTTTACCGAAGGTATTCTGCATTTCGATATGTTCCACTCCATATCGCTGAACTGGGGCGTAGTGGCAGGAATACTTTGTGGCACACCGTTTTCATTCTACGCACTGGCCCGCAAACAATGGCGTAAGCGCAACCTTGCGATTGTAGGGTTCTGCTTCTTCACTATGTATCAGATTATGCTTTATTTCTTGATTTCTCCCGAGACGGCCTTTGCGCAGTTGTGGTTGCCCATGTGGTTCAGAGGAGTCGGAACAGCTATACTCTACGTAGTGCTGGCGTATACCTTGGGCAAGAATGTTGCCTTCGTGTACTATTTTATGGCCCTGTGCGCTATCGGTTTTATACGTACGGGAGTCGGTACTCCTGTGTGCCAGTCGGTGTTGGCGTATCTCCTCACTATATTTCGCAAAAACAGCCTCATGCAGCTGTCGATGGATTTGACAGATAATAGCGCAATGTCGTTATATGGCGAGTTGCAACGGCAGTCGATGATGGTAGGTATAAAAGAAGTGTACGGTATTGCCGCGGTTGTCGGGCTCGTCACGATAATCCTTCTGTGCTTTTCCGATGAAGTAGGAGATTTCGGAAAGAAATTGAAAGCCTGCCTGAAGAAAGCAACCGCGATTGGCTGACAAGCCCTTTATTCCATTTTGCTGCGGATAATCTGCTCCGAGACTTTGTAAGCGCGGTCGTCGGAGCCGACGGCCGCCGATTTATAGAATATGTTTGTGCCTACGCCTGTGTAATCCGAGCCTCTGTAGGAGTAGTCTTTGCCCATGAGGTAGAGGTTAGTCGGGAAGATGTCGGCTTGCGATACATCCTCGCGGCGATAGTCTGCGGCGGGCGAGTTGAGTATAATTAGCGGCACGTATTCGCCTTTGGGCAAGCTTGTTGCGTCCTCCCTTATTTCATGGTCGCCCACTATTACTATGAGCGAATTGTCGTAGAGATTCTTAGCTTTGAGGCTGTCGATGAAGCTCCCGAGCTGAGTGTCGAAGTGCTTGAGGCGTCTGAAGTATTCCATGTCACGCGGGTCTGTCGCCACATCTCCTATCTCAGCGGAAGTGATTGCGTCGGTATATGGGTCGTGCATCGAGAGGGTGCTTACGAACATGAAGAAAGGCTCGGGAAGCCGTGCCGCCTCACGGGCCGCTTCCTTGAAAATCAAGCTGTCCTGATTGTATGTGTCGGGGCAGATATTGTCGATAAGGGTCTCGAAGCCATAGCTTTGCGATGTCTGTCCGTGTGACCACAGCGACTTGTCTTCGCCGATTATCTCTATCGAATGTGAGCCGAGCGCTTTGGCTAAAGAAGGATAGTCGTTCATGGCATAGCGGTTGACAAGCGCCTCGTTGTGCAGCGGCAGCAGGCCTGTGTTGAGTATGAACTGCGCGTCCGAGGAGCGGCCATAGTCGGCTTGCACCTTGCATCGCTCCACATATACCGTATTAGGCTCTGCAATAGCCGCTGAGAGAGTCGGATGAATGTCAGGATACATGTTCATGACCTGACTCTCAAGCGATTCAACCACAATTATTATAAGGTTTTGACGTACGGAGTCAGCCGCTAACGGCGGTAGTGCGGTCTCTTGTGTCTTAGCAGACAGATAGCTGCGTATTTCCTCTTTCTGACTGTCACTGAGGGTAATATAGGACGAAGAGAAGAAGTCGCCTACGCAGAAGGAGAGATAGCCGGTGAAGTGGAGATTTCGGTAAGGCGTGCGCCAGTCCACAAATTCTTTTGAAAAAATCTGTTGCGTAATTTCCTTGAATGAAAATTCGCCGTTGTATATCGCATTGCGGCGGTAGGTGCCGAGCAGACTCACACTCCATGCAGCAATCATTACGATGACGGTGGCGACAATGAGTCCGGAACGGCATCCTGCGGGCACCGACTGCTTCCGACCTCTGATAAAGTAATACGCGAGGGGCAAAATTCCTGCCGCAATCAGTATCATGTCCGACGGACGGAAGGCGTAACTTGCACCTTTCAGCACCGTAGGGTCGGTAAGCTGACTGTGAAAATAGGCGGTGGAGGGTATAAGGTCGTTGAAACTTCTAAGATATAAGACGTTAGCGAGCACTACGAGCATGATGACGAACACTAATGCACCACCCGCAATGCGCCGGTTACCTCGTAATGCCGATATGAGCAGCACGAATAAGGAGCTGTCGGCGACCGCAGCCGCTATCTTGAAGAGCAGCGAGGGGGTAGTGGTGAATACCGACGATTCAAGATAGAGAAATATAATGAACAAAGACAGCGCCGACACCAATACGTCGGCACACTTCGTAAGATTGCAAATTCGGAATGACGGAAGCCTCATGGTTACTTATTTGCCCCAAAGATACGCATATTTTTTCAAACCCAAAATAAAGAGGCTGTCTAACAAGTTTAGGCAGTCTCTTTTTTCGTTCAGTCAGGCTAAAAAATAAGGCTTTCATGCTGAAATTCAGCGCGAAAGCCTTTGCTATGTCATAAATTTTCAGTAAA
>JAAVFI010000027.1 GCA_014800815.1 Bacteroidales bacterium
AACCAGGAGAAAACACATGAAGTGAAGCTGACAGACCCCGCTGCGACTGCAGGAACCGCTCTTGCGGTGAAGCGAAATCATCTCTACCGCATAATCATAACAAAGGCTACCAAACTCAACTTCGACATCAAGGTTGCAGACTGGGAAGAGGAAGAGCCGTATGTCGCCGCTGACATCAAACTCAATCTTGACCCCGATGAACAGGAGGAGCTGAATAAGAAGCTTTTAGTCTATGACCTCTTCACCGAGTACCCGGTCAAAGAATTCGACCTCGACAATAAGAAGGTTAAATCTTTCTTCACATCACTTCCGACAAGCGATGGAGAATGGCCCTCATCTTCATTCTATTTACATTCTGAACTTAAAGATAAAGGCATACTCTCAAACGATGCATACGTTACTGATGAAGACAATAATATGTACCGCATGCCTACAGCCGGAGAACTTCAGTTACTGGTGCCTATGTTCAGAAGGCTTACAGATTTAACAATGCCTACTTTACCGGATGGTTCTTCGCAAACAATTTCTCCTAACTGGAATTATCCAGAGGATTATAACTATGATAAATATCCGGTAACTCCTTTCCCGGAAAAGGTTTATTTGAAGAATAACAGTGATTTAAGTGTGCTTAAAGCAGATATTACTACAGAATCCGAGAATGGCTTTATCGGTGAAACGATTTTAAGACAAGGTCGAGTTAAAGATATTTTATATATTACACCAGTCAATCAGAGTAAATTCGTAGAGGAACCGAGTACGAATACTACAATAAATTATATCCGCCCGATATATGCATTGCGCTTCGCCGGGACCAAACAATACTCAGCTTATAAATGGGAGAGCCTTCCTACTAACGGAGACCGAACCCGCCGTTACCTTTCAATAAAAATCAAGGCTCTAAAGGAAGATTCAAATATAACAATCGACGATATCGTCGACAACCACTCATTCTGGGCAGATGGATATATTGAAGTAATAATACCTACTCAGGGCGCATACGTAAAAGATGCTAAATATAATCCCGGCTGGGGCTATATGCTCTCGTCTTCGTACGGACCCGAGGGCTCAAAGTATAGCCATATGATATTCTTAACCACTTATGACACAAATGTAAATTCAGTATCAACTGCCTATAAATACCCAATCCGTCTCGTTAAGATAAAAAATAATGCTGCGGAGGGATCCGACGTAGAATAAAGTAGGTCTTTAAAAATAAGTCCACAGACTCATATATAAGACTTACTTCAGAAAGAAAACAGGACACAGACCTTGCAAATCTATGTCCTGTTTTTTCTTGCGTAGCAATATTCTCAGAGACTATTTCTAATCCGCTATTTCTTACGCCGAGCCGGATGTTTGCGGAGCACCATGGCGGTGCGGGCGGGGAGGTAGAGAGGCAGTCGCTCTACGCCGGTGGGGGCGTAGAGGGGGTCGGGCTTGGTGAAGTGCTCGACTTCTTCGTCGATATTGCCGAAGCCTCCGAAGTCGGGGTTGTCGGTAGAGAGGACGGTGCTGTAGACGCCGCCGGGAGCAAGGAGGCCGTAGCCGTCGAAGCTCTTCGAGGGGTTGAAGTTGAATACGAACACGAGGTCGCCTCGCATGAATGCGAGCACCTGGTCGTCGTCTTTCTCCCAGAGCTTCTGCACGGGCTTCGACTGGAAGTTGTGCACACGGCTCACGAGGTGAATCATGGCATTGTCGAATGCGTTGAGGAAGCGGTACTGGAGGTCTTCGCGGTCGACGAGGTCCCACTGGCGGCGGGCGTATTTATAGCTCCAGCCGTTGCCCTCGCGGGGGAAGTCGATCCACTCGGGATGTCCGAATTCGTTGCCCATGAAGTTGAGGTAGCCGCCGTTGATAGTGGCGAGGGTGACGAGGCGAATCATCTTGTGGAGAGCCATGCCGCGGGCCACGTCAGGGTCTTTGTCGCCGACCATCATGTGCCAGTACATTTTGGAGTCGATGAGGCGGAATATTACGGTTTTGTCTCCTACGAGAGCCTGGTCGTGGCTCTCGACGTAGGATATGGTCTTTTCGTCGGCGCGTCGGTTGGTAAGCTCCCAGAATATTGATGTTGGGTGCCAGTCTTCGTCTTTCTTCTCCTTGAGGGTCTTTATCCAGTAGTCGGGGATGCCCATTGCCATGCGGTAGTCGAAGCCGATGCCGCCGTCGCGGAAGGGAATGGCGAGGCCGGGCATTCCGCTCATTTCCTCGGCGATAGTTATTGCCGAGGGTTTGAGTTCGTGGATGAGTAGGTTGGCGAGTGTGAGATATGTTATGGCGTCGGTGTCTTCGCCGCCGTCGTAGTAGTCGGCGTAGCTTCCGTAGGATTTACCAAGGCCGTGGTCGAAGTATAGCATGGATGTTACGCCGTCGAAACGGAAACCGTCGAAGTGGTATTCTTCGAGCCAGTACTTGCAGTTGGAGAGGAGGAAGTGGAGCACTTCGTCCTTGCCGTAGTCGAAGCACAGGGAGTCCCATGCGGGGTGCTCGCGGCGCGAGGGGTCGGCGTGGAAGTATAGGTCGGGGGTGCCGTCGAGGCGTCCGAGGCCTTCGTTTTCGTTTTTAACGGCGTGAGAGTGAACGATATCCATTATCACGGCGATGCCGCGTCGGTGGGCGTCGTCGATGAGCTTCTTGAGGTCTTCGGGGGTGCCGAAGCGGCTCGATGCGGCGAAGAAGCTCGACACGTGGTAGCCGAAGGAGCCGTAATAGGGATGCTCCTGTATGGCCATGATCTGAATGGCATTGTAGCCGTCGGCGGCGATGCGCGGTAGTACTTTGAGGCGGAATTCCTCGTAGGTGCCCACGCCCTCGGTCTGCTGTGCCATGCCTATATGGCACTCGTAGATGAGGAGAGGCGAGAGGTCGGGCTTGAAGTCGGCATCGGTCCACTTGAATTTGCGGGCGGGAGCATGTACCTGAGCGGAGAATATCGCTGTCTGAGGGTCCTGTACCACGCGGTCGGCGTATGCGGGGATGCGTTCGGCACGACCGCCGGGCCAGTCGACGAGCATTTTATAGAGCTGGCCGTGCTTAATGGCGTCTTTGGGCAGATTCACTTCCCATACACCCGACATGCCTCCGCCCACGCGCTGCAGACGGTATTCGGGCTTTTCTTTCCAATCGGAGAAATCGCCGATGAGGTATATGCCCGTGGCGTTTGGCGCCCATTCGCGGAAAGTCCAGCCCGTGCGGGTGCGGTGCAGTCCGAAATACTTATGAGCATTGGCAAAGTCGGCCAGCGAGCCCGTTTCGGCGGTGAGTTCGCGCTGCCGGCGTATTACGTCGGCATGACGACCTTCGATAGCGGGTGCGTAGGGAGCCAGCCAGGGGTCATTTTTAAGGATGTTGAGAAGTTTTGCCATGATATTCAGTATTTATTTGCGCCCGAAGTCAGCGGGGATTTCGCCCCAAAGCTCCGTAGGCCATTTCAAAATGGGATTCTTAATAGGGCCGTTGGCGGCGAGCCACGCGTCGGCACGGCGCAGGAGTGCGAGGGCCTGTGCGGTGGCGGGAGTTTCGGCCAACGAGGTATTTGAGCGGCCCTTGCGGAGCCAGCTCAGAGTGTTCTTGGAGTCGGTGTATATGGGCGTTGTGTAGTCGCCTGCCTTGGCGAGAAGTGCGGCAAGGTGTATCATAGCGAGATACTCGGCGATATTGTTTGTGCCGATAATCGGTGAATTTCCTCCGATGTGGAATACCTCCGCGCCGTCGATTACCCTTACGGCGCGATACTCCATGCGGCCGGGATTTCCGGCGCAGGCACCGTCGACGGCGATAGCGTCGAGGCGTACTCCGGGGATTGCGGTATAGTCGCGCGTGCCGTCGGGGAGCTCAGGGACTTTGACGGGCCCGGAGGCCGGGGTGTGAGCGAGGATGCTCCGGATGATGCCGAGATGCTCCTCGGGACGTCCGCGGAAGGCTGCCACGGCCTCGTCGCGGTCGGGATATGACTTATAGCGTGCTCCGGGGAAGCCGTTGATCTGGAGCTGGCACTCGGCCCAGCTGTCGTAGACGCCGGGGGCGTTGCCAACCCACACTACATAGTATTTATTTTTCTTGCCGGCCATGTGTCAGGAGAACTGCAGGAAGAGGTTGATATCGGTGTGTCGGCAGCCGAGGAGCTTTGCGGCGTCGGGGTGTACGCATTTGCCCATGAAGAGGATTGCCGCGCGGCGGAGTCCGTCGTTGAGGCGGAGGGCGTTAGAGACGCCTTCGCACACGAGAATCTCGGCGAGCATGGTAGCGAAAGTATTGCTCAGCGCCATGGCCACGGTGCGCGGCACGGCGTTGCCGGCGTTGATGTAGCAGAGGCGAACGGGAGCCGTAGGGTCGGTGTCGGAGGGAGAGGCGAGGTCGAGGTCGACGACGGGCATCGAGGGGAAGGCCGAACCGGGATCGGAAGTGAGGTCGAAACATATCACTCCGCGTTTCATGGTGGCGGCGAGGTCGGAGTTTACAACTCCGCAGCGAGGCTCGGTATCGGTGGCGACGACGATGTCGGCCGAGCGGAGGGCGTTGCCGAATACGCGGGGGTGAAGGGTTGAGCCCTGCACTCCGCATCCGAGGGCGATGAGTGCTTCGCGCAGGCGGTAGACGTTGTCGTCGAAAATTCGCACGGAGGCGCCGAGTCCGAGGGCCGAGCGGCCTGCTGCAATTGCTGCCATGTCGGAGCCTATGAGGACTACTTCGCAGGGAACTACGCCGGCTACTCCTCCAAGGAGTATTCCCTTGCCGTGGATTGAGTCGGCGAGGAGCGACGAAGCTATTGCCATGGCGGCGCGCCCGTCGATTTCGTGGAGGATGTCGGCAAAGGGGCGATGTCCGGCGGGGTCGGAGACTTCGAGGAGGTCGAGAACGAGGACGTGACGCTCAAGCAGAACCTTGAGAGCAGGGGCGTCGTCGGCGGCAAGATGCCTGAAAGTGAGCAGGAGTCCGCCGCGGCGTATCTTGGCGGCGTCGGCCACCGAAAGGGCGGGGAGGTATATGACGATGTCGGCGCCCAAGGCTTCGGGCCGCTCTACTATCTTCACACCGCAAGCGGCGTATGCCTCGTCGGAATAATGAATACGGGATGCGGCTCCGCGCTCCATACGCACGTCGAAACCGCGGTCAACGAGCTGTGCCGCGCCCTCGGGAGTGAGCGGAAAACGATGTTCACCAAGATTTTGCGCAGCCGGAAGGCCTATGCTGACTGAACGGGTGCTCTCGCATACCCGCTGCTTTTCTTCTAATGGAATTGGAGCCGCCACGGTAGTATGAGTTTAGTTATGTGAGTCAATGAATCGGTTCAGGAAAATGTCGACGGATTCGGCCACCTGCTCTACGGTATCGAGTCGGCTTGAGTCGAATTCGGCAGTCGCGCGCGAATAGTGGGGGGCACGCTCGCGCTGCATCGTCAGGGCACGCTCGCGGAGAGCGGCGGGGTCGGCGCGCAGGGAGTCGACGAGCGGACGTGAGCCCGCGGGTGCTTCGAGCAAGCGCTGCAGGGTGATGTCGATATTGGCGCGAAGCCATATCACGCGGCCTGCAGAAAGCATGAAGTCCATATTTTCAGTGCGGCAGGGGGTGCCACCGCCACATGCTATAATAGTGCCGGGAGCGGCCACACGGCGAAGGACGTCGGTCTCGAGATTTCGGAACGCCTGCTCGCCGTCGACGGCAAAAATCTCGGCAATAGAACGCCCTGCGACGGCCTCGACTTCGGCATCGAGGTCGATAAACCTCAGTGCCGGACGGGCTGCCGCAAGGGCTCTGCCGAGAGTGCTCTTCCCCGCTGCCATGTAGCCAATGAGGAAGATCGGACTATTTTCTGGTGATATCACTTATTTGTCTACCTCCTTTTTAAGCAAGTCGCGAATCTCGGTGAGGAGTTCTTCCTGAGTAGGTCCTGCGGGAGCCGCGGGAGCTTCTTCTTCCTTGCGCTTGAACTTATTAATAGCCTTGATAGCTACGAAAATACAGAAGGCAATGATGATGAAGTCGATAATAGTCTGCACGAATGCGCCCCAGGTGATAGCTACCTCGGGAGTAATGACTTCGGTACCCTGCATCACGCCTTTCTGGATAACGAACTTGTAGTCGGAGAAATTGACGCCGCCTGTGAGTACGCCCACGGCAGGCATGATAATATCATTTACGAGCGATGTGACAATTTTGCCGAAAGCAGCACCGATGATGACACCGACAGCCATGTCGACCACGTTGCCACGCATTGCGAATTCCTTGAATTCATTAAAAAATTTTTTCATCCGGGAGTGATTATTGAGGTTATATACTAAATGTTTTTATTTTTTAAGAAAACCGCCGAGAGAGCAATATTGTTCTCACTCCCGGAAGAAATTCCTTATGACGGCAAATTTACACAAAGTTTTTTACAATAAAAAACGAAAGATAATGTATAAATACCGAAATTTTTCATTAATTTTGCGGCGTGATTAAGAAAGGACGACTGCGCACGTCTTACAGCCTGTCGCTCAGCCCCTGAATTACAAACATAACTTACTCCAATATATTCAATTATTACCGACTATGACTAAAATTGGTATCAATGGTTTCGGACGCATCGGCCGCTTCGTGTTCCGTGCTTCCACCAAACGCAACGACATCGAAGTAGTAGCAATCAACGACCTTCTTCCCGTTGACTACATGGCTTACATGCTCAAGTATGACACAATGCACGGCCACTTCGAAGGCACCGTAGACTACGACCTCGAAAAGAGCGAACTCATCGTAAACGGCAAGCACATCCGCGTAACAGCATGCCGCGACCCGAAAGAAATCGCATGGGGTGAAGTAGGCGCAGAATACGTAGTAGAGTCTACCGGCCTCTTCCTGACCAAGGAAAAAGCACAGGCTCACATCGAAGCAGGTGCAAAGTACGTTGTAATGTCAGCTCCCTCAAAGGACGACACCCCCATGTTTGTATGCGGTGTAAACGCCGACACATACGTAAAGGGTACACAGTTCGTATCTAACGCATCTTGCACCACCAACTGTCTCGCTCCTATCGCCAAAGTTCTCCACGAGAAATTCGGCATCGTAGACGGCCTCATGACTACCGTACACTCTACCACCGCTACTCAGAAGACTGTAGACGGTCCCTCTATGAAGGACTGGCGTGGTGGTCGTGCCGCTTCAGGCAATATCATCCCCTCTTCTACCGGCGCTGCTAAGGCTGTAGGTAAAGTAATCCCCGAACTCAACGGCAAACTCACCGGTATGTCAATGCGTGTCCCCACCCTCGACGTATCTGTAGTTGACCTCACCGTTAACCTCGCTAAGCCCGCTTCTTACGAAGAAATCTGCGCTGCAATGAAGGAAGCTTCTGAAGGCGAACTCAAGGGTATCCTCGGCTACACCGACGAAGACGTTGTATCAAGCGACTTCCTCGGCGACACCCGCACTTCTATCTTCGACAAGAAGGCAGGTATCCAGCTCACTCCTACCTTCGTTAAGGTTGTATCTTGGTACGACAACGAGATCGGCTACTCTAACAAGGTGCTCGACCTCATCGCTAAGATGGTAGAAATCAACAACAAGTAATTTCCACTTGATAGCATATAAGGCAGGCCGCGAGAAATCGCGGCCTGTTTTTTGCTATTGTGTGAACTATTTCGGCACCCACAGTGTTTCTATAGTACATTGCGGCATTTTTCTGGCTTCATTATAAAAGCCATTACCTGAAATTCCCGCCGTAAAGACCCCGCGCCAAACCCTTTGACGCGGGTTTTTCTTTGTTTTCTCGCGGAGGGGGAGGTGGGGTGGGAGTTATGGGAGTTATGGGTGGCGTGGGGCGTAGACTCAGCCATGAATCGGCGTCCTGGCCGGACGCCAACGTGTGGGGGAGGTATCCGGGCACATTCCTCCGCTTCGCTGCGGCATGTACCCGGAAATCTAGGACCTGTGCAATAGCTGAAGTGTTAAAAATACATTTTTATTTGAGTTTCCGTTTTAACATTTGGGATTACCGTCGGTGCATGGTGCGCTCGTCGGGA
>JAAVFI010000028.1 GCA_014800815.1 Bacteroidales bacterium
CCATATCAATGTCTATTTTCTCCGGCATCTTCAACCTGGGGATAGGATGTGGCACATTGTTGGGCGGCTATGTATGCACCTATATTTCCATAGACAAAATTGGTTATGTAGGAGGAGGAGTAGCGGTAATGCCTTTCGTGCACTGGTATATGAGGGTAAAAAAGCTCCTACGAGCCAAAACAGATTAAGTGTACCTAAGAATTGAAGAATGGAATCAGCCCTAATTTTTTTTGTCTCAAAAAATTTTAGCGGTATTATTAGTTTATACTAATTTACATCTTACTTAGCACCTGCCGGATAATTCTCCCACGATATTAAAACAAGCCCCCGGAAGCCTTTGCGGACTTTCGGGGGCTTGCTATATGGGAGCCTGCATCCAGGCTAAGCTATTTTACAGGGATTGATATCGAGGCTGATTTCAAACCGGGAGCTGATGCAGTAAGCGTGAGAATACCGGGAGTTTCAGAGCTTTGGACTATTGCGGTGAGGCGACCGTTGAACATGTGCATCTGAGGCAAATGGAAGAGGTCGAGAGACGTTGCATCGCCGTTTGCCGCAGCACGATATTTGCCTTGTCCTCCGACCCGGAATTTAACGAGCCGATCGTCTGACGGACAAAGATTTCCGTCGCGGTCTACTACAGAAACCGTTACGTAGGCCAGATCTTCGCCATTGGACTCCAAGGCATCGGTCGAGGTTTCGAGTTTCAGAGAGTACGGTTTGCCGGCTGTCCTTACAGTACGTTCGGCGGCCGGTTGGCCATTTTCGTCGTATGCCACCACACGGATTTCGCCGGGCTGATATACGGCATCCATCCACATAAGTCTGTAGCGGCGCAAGAGAGCCATGTCATCGGAAGAAACTGCGGCTTCGGCGGCAGTCATAAGGCGCTGTCGGCCCTGACTTACACCGTTGATCCACAACTCGGCTTCGGGGAAAGAGGAATAGACTACGACGGGAGTAGTGTGTCCTTCTCTGCCGGGCCAAGTCCAGTGAGGTACTATATGGAGAGTGGTATCGGCACGGTTCCAGTGGCTGCGGTAGAGGTAGTAGCGGTCTTTCGGAATCGAAGCAAGGTCGATAATTCCGAAGAGCGAGCTATGGCTCGGCCATGCGTCGGTATTGTATGGAGAGGGTTCGCCAAGATAGTCAAATCCGGTCCAGACGAACTGCCCCATTGTCCAGGGATAATCTTCGGCCAGAGCGAAATCGACATCGGGAATGTTTGCCCATGCGCAGTGCTCGGTATCATAGCCCGACGACTGATGATCGGGATACATGGCGGTGCCGGAGACTTCAACAGGGAATTTATATACACCGCGCGAACTGACTGTCGAAGCAGTTTCCGATCCGAGAATGATACCCTGCGGCAACTTTTCGTATGACTCCACATAGCGGTGAGTGCGGTAGTTCAGTCCGGGCACGTCTATCATTGCACCGAAGCCGTTGTCGAGTACGCACGACACCTGGTCCATACCACAGGTTACGGGACGAGTGGGGTCTTCGCGGTGGCATATGTCCTGCAGGAATTTCGCCACTTTATACCCTTCGGGGCTGCACTGCGTGGGGACTTCGTTGCCAATCGACCACATTACCACTGCGGGGTGATTGCGGTACTGATGCAACATATTCACCATGTCGCGCTCAGCCCACTGATCGAAGAATCGGTGATAGCCGTTCTGACATTTCGCGATATCCCATTCGTCGAACGGCTCAATCATCATCATAAGGCCCATTTCATCGCAGAGGCTCACAAGCTCGGGGGCAGGCATGTTGTGCGAGGTGCGCACGGCATCGCAACCCATATCTTTGAGCAGCTCAAGCTGATGCCTCAGCGCCGAGGTATTGACGGCAGCACCAAGCGGACCGAGGTCGTGGTGATTGCAGACTCCTTGAAATTTACGCGGTTTACCGTTCAAGAAGAAGCCGCGCTCGGGGATAATCTCTATCGAACGGACGCCGAAACGGGTGTCGTAATTGTCGAGAACCTTGCCGGCAGCATCCTTAACCACCGTACGGGCAACATAAAGCGAGGGGGATTCGGGCGACCAAAGCGCCGGTGCATCAATCTCGAAATTCTGTTCGACGGGAAGGCCGTGGTTTACTCGTCCGGCTGTAGTCCGCGATGCCACAACCTTGCCTTCGGGAGAAAGGATATCCGTCTCTACAGACACTTCTCTGTCGCCGACATTCTCAATTTTCACCCGCAGATTGACTGTAGCGAAGTCGTCGGCAACATGTGGAGTGGTGATATGAGTGCCCCATACCGGAATATGAATTGAGTCAGTCTCCACGACCCTGACGTTGCGGTACAAACCGGCTCCGGGGTACCAGCGTGAAGAAAACGGTTTGTTTTCGAGTCTGACGGCGAGGGTATTTGCCGATCCGTCGGTGTTGAGATATGGAGTAACGTCGAAGTGAAATGAATTATAGCCGAAGGGCCACTCTCCCACTTCTTTGCCGTTGACCCACACCCGAGCCTCGCTCATGGCTCCGTCGAAGACAAGTGATACCATACGGCCGGGAGCGGCATCGAAAGTTGTACGATACCAGCCTGTACCCATATAGGGCAGGCCTCCCGAGCGACCTGTTTTCAACGTTGCCTTAGTCTCGCCATCCTGTGTGACGGCAACAGTCTGCAAATCGTATTTTCGGTCGAAGGGGCCGTAGATAGCCCAATCGTGCGGCACATTCACTTCTTGCCAGCGCGAGTCGTCGAAGTCTGTGAGGGCAGCCTGCGGAGTATCTTCCTGACTGAACCGCCAACCTTTTTTCAACAGTGTCTCGCTTCGACCGGCATAAGCACAAGGTGCCACCGCAAGAGATGCAAGAATCGGAATAATGAATTTTTTTAACGTCATAGCTACAAACAAATGGAATGAACCGCGAATTACAATATTATCTTTTCTGCCAAGGGAAGATCGGCGGAAGAATTTCCTACCGAAATTATAAATTCGCCGGGCTCGACAATAAATTTATGGCGATCCATATCATAGAAAGAAAAGGCCTCGCTATCGAGTACAATCTTCAATTGACGGCTTTCACCCGGCTTCAGGAGTACTTTCTCAAATCCTTTAAGCTCTTTCAGCGGCCTCGGTACGCTGCACTCTGTGTCGCTCACATATACCTGGGCTACTTCTGCAGCCTCGCGCTTGCCGGTATTGGTCAGGGTAAAGCTCACTTCGACCTCGTTTTCGCCGAGTTTTTTGAGGTTCAGATCCGAGAACTCAAATGTAGAGTACGAGAGGCCATAGCCGAATGGATAAAGCGGAGCGACGCCTGCGCGGTCGTAACCGCGATAACCGAGGAAGACTCCTTCGTTATATTGCACATGACGGCATTCGCGCGTGTCGGAAGAACGCACTTTGCGGCGATTGGCATAGTAATTCTGCGACACAGGGCTTTCGTCCAACGAACGGTCGTATGTAACAGGCAGTTTTCCCGAGGGAGAGATTTTGCCGGTGAGAATTTCGGCAAGCGCCGTACCACCTTCCTGTCCGGGATACCAGGCCATAAGTATCGCTTTTGCACTGTCGAACCAAGCAGAGAGGTCGACAGCACCACCGCTATTGAGAACAACGGTAAGATTGGGATTGATGCGGGCAATTCCGCGGATAAACTCTTCTTCATAGTCCGGCAAGCCGAAACTGCGGTCGAAGCCTTCGCCCTCGGTGTCGCCGTTGAAACCCGTGCACAGCACAACATTATCGGCGCCCTTCAGAGCCTTTTCAAGTTTCTTGCTATCAAGACTTTTAAGCGAGAGATTCACCTTGGCACCGCCGCTGCTGTCGAAGTAATCCAGACGGAATCGGTATGTTTCGCCGGCATGTACGGGATAAGATACCACTCGCTCACTGAACGAATGGTTGCCCCAATGGCCGGCCACAATAGAATCGTTGACGTAGAATCGGTAACCGTCGTCGCCGCCGACTCCAATCTTGAGAAGTTCATCGCTCTCGGGACGATAGAAGGCATCCCAACTTATAGAAAAGCCGTCGGTCGGGAAGCCGTCAGCCGGACCTGAATATCCATAGTCGAAATTCACGCCGCTGTCTGTTCTTACAATATCGGGGTTGCCACTGAAGTCGATATTTTTAAAGTATTTCCCGTTGAGGCCTCGAACCGACATGGCAGTGTCGGCATATAAAAGCTGCGTAATATCGCGGTAGATATCATCTTCTGACAGGAATGTTGCTTTTCGCGACATCTCCGTAAGCGCTTTGGACAGCGGGGTAACGGAAAAAGCAGACACTGCTCCGCTACCTCCACCCGATACTATGGTGTCGGCATTTGCTCCAAGCACTACGGTACGGCCTTTGAGAGGTAAAATACCGCCTTCATTTTTCAGCAATACAATGCCTTCGCGGGCAGTCTGTAATGCCGTCTCCCGCGACGACTTGCAGTCAAGAGGTATGTCGGTGTCCTTTACGTCACGGTCGAGAAGGCCGAAGGCGCTCAGAGTCTGCAGCTGGTGTGCTACCTTGGTGTCTATAGCGCCCATTGTGATTTTTCCTGATGTCAAAGCCTCGCGCAAAAGCGAGTCTGTGTACTGCACGGCCTTGGGCATCTCCAGGTCAAGACCCGAATTGACTGCATTTACGGTTGAATAGACAGAAGTCCAATCGCTCATGAGTATGCCATCGAAGCCCCAGCTGTCGCGCAGTATCATAGTGTTCAGCCACTGATTCTCGGTAGCATGCACACCGTTCAGGAGGTTGTAGCTGTTCATCACAGCGCCAACGCCGGCTTTCTGAACAGCTTTTCGGAAGGCGGGGAAATATATTTCCTGAAGCGTACGCTCGTCGACATCGCTACTGACGTGGTGACGGCTCCACTCCTGATTATTGGCAGCGAAGTGCTTTATCGTAGCCATTACTCCGCGCGACTGCAGACCTTTTATATACTCACATGCTATCTCGGAGGTGAGATAGGGGTCTTCACCCATATATTCGAAGTTGCGTCCGCAAAGAGGCGAGCGATATATGTTTACACCCGGACCGAGCAGAATACCGACTCCACGTGCCCGTGCATCATCGCCGAGGCTCTGTCCGTAGCGGTTGATGAGCCCGCGGTTCCATGTTGCAGCGGCAAGGACTCCGCAGGGGTAGAGCGTGCTGTGTTTGCAATGATTACGGATACCCTGCGGGCCGTCGGCCAGCAATACACGAGGTATGCCGAGCCGCTCTATAGGACGCAGCGAAAAAGAAGTTTCGCCTGACAGATAAGATATCTTTTCATCGAGAGTCATCCGACTCACCAGGTCGCGGGCGCGCTCTCTATCTTTATCGCTGACAGTAACCACGCTGAAGGCGGCCTCTGTAGCCAATATGAGCGAGAGCGCGAATATGAGCTTGCGTAACATCTTATTCTACAAGGTTTAGCTTTATCGACTTGCCGTTGACAATTACATTATATTCACCCGCTTCGAGGAATCGCCGACCGTCGGAGTTGACGAAACTCAAGTCGCGCATGGGGTCTATAGTAAATGTAAATGTTTCGGTCTTGCCCGGTTCGATATGTTTTTTCTCGAAGTATTTCAGCTCTTTTTCGGGACGTGTGATAGAGCTGTAGGGGTCGGAGATAAACCACATGACGGTTTCGTCGCCGGCAACAGAACCGGTATTCTCCACGTCGACAGTTACCGTTATCTTATCGCCGCGCTTGAAATCGGTGGCCGATGCTTTCAGGTCGCCATAGCGGTAGGTAGTATAGCTCAGACCATGACCGAAGGGATAGAGGGGCTGACTCGTTATGTCCTGATAGAATCCCTGGTGGTGACGACCGCTTTTGCGGCGGTTGTAATAAATGGGAATCTGACCGGTGGAGTACGGGAATGTGATAGCGAGTCGACCTGAGGGATTGATACGTCCCGAGAGTATTCCGGCGAGAGCCTCGCCGCCTTTCAGACCCGGCTGCCATGCTTCGAGAATGGCGTTCGACATCGGCTCAAGGCGATTGAGCTCGAGCGGACGACCGTTTGTAAGCACCAGTACCACAGGTTTGTCGGTCTTGGCAATCTCCGCTGCCAGTTCTTCCTGTATCGCGGGCAGAGCGAGGGTTGAGCGCGAGGCGTTCTCTCCGCTCCACCTCATATTTTCGCCAAGGCAGAGGACTACCACATCGGCCCACTTCGCAGCTTTTACGGCATCCTTGAAGCCCGAGCGATCGTTGCCGTCGCGTCGGCAGCCCTCGGCATAGCGAATCTCGGCGTCAGAGCCAAACTCATTGCGGATACCGTCGAGATAAGTGGTGACCGTCTTCGGGTCGCCGTGGCCGCACCATGAGCCGAACAAATCCCACTGATTGTCTGCAAGCGGTCCTATCACTGCAATTTTCTTTTTGCCGGAGAGAGGGAGGAGGAGCGTGCTGTCGTTTTTCAGAAGTACCATCGACTCAGCGGCGAGCTGCTCCGCAGTATTGAGCGAAGCGGGACGCAGGAAGCGGTCGGGTACTTGCGGAGTGTAGGGATTTTCGAACAGGCCGAGGCGGAATTTCACACGCAGTACACGCCTTACAGCCTCATCGACAGTTTCCTGAGATACTTTTCCTTCGGCCACGAGGTCGGCGAGGTGGCGGTCGTAGGCATGGCTCATCATATCCATTTCAAGGCCGGCGTTGATAGCGCGCATGGCGGCTTCCGATTTATTGGCGGCAAGACCCTGATTTTTGAGCTGCTCGATAGCGCCCCAGTCGCTCACGATGAATCCGTCGTGGTGCCAGCGGTCTTTCAGAATCTCAGTCATTGTGTAGTGATTTGCCGAGCCGGGTACACCGCTGATGTCGTTAAACGAACTCATAAGCGTTGCGGCTCCTGCTTTTACACCGGCTTCATACGGCGGGAGATATGTATCCCAAAGAGTCTGAGGCGACACTTCGGTGTAAACATAGTCGCGGCCGGCTTCGGAAGCTCCATAGCCTACATAGTGCTTGAGGCAGGCTGCCACAGAGGTGGAATCGGAAAGGTGCTTGCCCTGATAGCCGCGCACCGAGGCAACGCAGAAAACGGCGTTGGTGTAAGGGTCTTCGCCGTAGCCCTCGGCCACACGTCCCCAACGGGGGTCGCGTGCCACGTCTATCATAGGAGAGAAAGTCCAGTCGACACCCGACATACGTGCCTCCTGAGCGGAGACGGCGCAAGCATCGCTGACGAGTTGAGGATTCCACGAGCAGGCCTGTGCAAGAGAGATAGGATAGATGGTGCGGAAGCCGTGGATAGCGTCATAGCCGAAAATTACGGGAATGCCGAGGCGCGATTCTTCCATAGCGCGGCGCTGCATGGCGTTACGCAGTTCGGGCGCAGTATCGAAATAAATCAGCGAGCCTATCTCGGCGGGGATTACCTTCACTTCCTCGCCGATGTTGTTTTCATTATTGTTGCGGCCGAGTGTGTACTGGTTGAGCTGCATGATTTTCTCGTCGAGAGTCATTCTCGAGAGCAGGTCTTCGATACGGATTTCCAGAGGTACGCGGCTGTCTTTATACAGAGCGGCGAGGGGTTTCAGTTCCGACAGATCAGTTATATCCGAGGGGTTGGCGACAGCGGCGTGAGCAGCCCGACGAGCTACGGCGGCAAGATCGGCACTCATATTCTCGGGTAAATACGAATTCTTGCTCACGTCGTTGCCGAAGAGTTTCTCATACCAGGCACATGCGGCGGTAAAACGTCCGACGCCGAGGTCGAGGTGGTAACCGTCGCGGTTCATGTTGTCGCCGATAAACGAGGTGCGTGCATTCTGCACTGCAGTGCCGGCGGGGACTATTATCTTAATCTTGCCAAGGTCTGCCGCACGGTTGTTGGCATCGACTATTGCACGGTACATGGTCATCTGATCGTTGCCATAATTTCTGAAGCCCGAGTGAGGGGCGCCCTGCTGATAGGCCCATGTCTGATGAAGAATAATCTGCGATTTCGCGGGATCGTTTGTCCTTACATAGTCCAGAAGTCCGGGGAGGGAGGCTTCATAAGTATCATACTTACCTGAGAATGGACTTGCCTGCTGCACAGAAATATAGTCCCAATTGTCGTCGTCGAGAGCTTCCTTAACCGATGCTTTGGTTTTCTCCGTCATTTTACCGTCGGCACCAATCTTGCGGTACACGTAGTCGTGGCGGTCGTCGCGAACATTGTTGAGATGACGCTCGAGCGAACATCCGCCGATAAAAAGATTGCCGATGACAGCTGTATCGCCGTCGGCAGCGGCAAGTTCATGGAGATTCTGCTCAATGGCATCGTGCGAAAAGCTATTGCCAATGGCAAGAATCTTCAACGTCCGGGCCTCGCAGCCGAAAGCGGATGCTACCACGAGAGCCCATACTAAAAATCTGAGTTTCATACGCTTAATGAATTTGCCTATTTATCGTTACGTTTTTTGTTGTAAAAATCGCGCATTATATACCACGCTTTCTTTCGCTGTCCGCGGTCTGAAATAAGACCTTTGCGGTTCCAACCCTCCTGATTTGTAGGGTGGAAACGGAAGGGCGAACGGAAATCGAACAATATCCAGGGCGATACTCCGGCAAGATTGGGGATATTCTCCATCATGCGGAGATTGTCTTCATAGAGACGTGCCTGATAGTCTTCGCTCCACGAACTTGCCACATCGCGGCTGCCGGCCTGTCCGTAGAGAGCCTCGCCGCCAAACTCTGAAATAATGAGCGGCTTGCCGGGGGTAACGTCCCACACCGCCTCTGCCGGAGGCACGGGCCAGGGATGATACCAACCCATATACTTGTTGACGCCTACTACATCGAGGTTTTCGGTAAAGGGGTCGTCCATAGTGAAAATGCCTCTGTCTTTGTCAAACTCAACAAGGTCAAAAGCTGCCACGTAGAGTCGTGTGGTATCTATATCCTTACCAGTCTCGAGGAGCGACATGAGGAAGTCGTTGCGCTCGGGCGAGGGCTTGGTCTCGTTGGCAACACCCCAGAAGCCTACCGCGCAGCGATTTTTATCGCGGTTTATCATTTCGGTAAGCATCGACTGAGCTTTGGCTCTTGTGCCGTAGTCGGCAAAATCAATGCCTTGCCAAATAGGGATTTCCTGCCAGAGCATGATGCCCATCTTCTCGGCCATGCGCACGGTATATTCGTTCTGCGGATAGTGTGCGAGGCGAATCATATTTACACCGAGTTCTTTGGCCTCGTTGAGCAGCATGGTGGCGTCGGCCTGCGAGAAAGCGCGTCCCATTCTCTGAGGAATTTCCTCGTGAAACGATATGCAGCGCATAAACTGAGGCTGACCGTTGACGAGAATCTTTGTGCCGTCGACGGCTATATTGCGGAAGCCGATTTCTTCTGTCACGCGGTCGGCGCCTGCCGTGAGGACTACGTCGTAAAGTACGGGCGCGTCGGGAGCCCAACGTTTAAGATTCTTGACTTTGAGAGAGCCTTTAACACAGCCTTCAGAGTCGGTAACGCCTTCAAAACGCTTTTTCAAGCCTGGGATATCCACAGTCACGGCAACTCCGGGCAGAGGCTGCGACATGCGCAGGTCGATGTCGATAAGCTCGGGATGATCTTTGCGCAGACGGATGAAATAGTCTTCGATGTGATTCTCGGGAACTGTGACGAGCATTACATCGCGCGTTATACCTCCATAGTTCCACCAGTCAAAGGCAAGAGAGGGAATGGCATCGCGGGTGCGGCGGTTGTTAACCTCGACTACGAGGAAATTGTCGCCTTTCTTGAGTTCGCCCGTAACGTCGATAGCAAAAGGAGTGAAACCGCCCTCGTGCTCACCGATTTTCTTTCCGTTGAGATATACATTGCAGCGGTAGCTTACGGCACCGAAATAGAGGTATTCGCTGTTGCCGGGCTCGGGGTCGGCCTCGAAGTGACGGCCATACCACACTGTACCTTCATAGTATTTGAGCTCAGGCGACTGCGAATTCCAGTCGCCGGGGACTTCCAGACGCAGGCCTCCGTCGAAGGAGTATTCATAGAAATCGGTCGTACCTTGCGGCGAACGGTTCTCATACACCTTCATTCTGTCGCCCTGGTCGTAAAGGTCTACAATAGCATCCCAGCGGCCATTGAGCATACGATAGTCGCGACCATAGACATTTGTCAGCATCGATGCATACGCCGATGAAACGACGGCTACTGCGGCCAGCAGAAAAAGTGAAATCCTTTTCATATAGTGATGTTATTGGTCTTCAATCAGTTGTTATTGCAGTTTTTGAGGAAATCTATCACCCATTTCCAAGCAGCACTACCCTGCTCCGTATAGGCGTAATGCGCCGTATTTTCGGCTATCATCAATTCTTTGGGTGCGTCGATGACGTTGTAAACCGACATAGTAGTAGTGGGCGGGCATACCATATCGTTGTATCCGAAAGTGTAGAATCCGGGGACGGCTACCTCACGGGCAAAGCTCGATACATCGTAGTACGACAAGGTGTTGATAATTTCGGGGGTGTGGAAACGCTTGTCTTTGAGAGTGTGAGGCCAACCTCCGGCGCGTCCTGCCGTATATCCTGCCATATCGCTCATAGCGGGATACATGGACACGAGGGCCTTGACGCGTTTGTCGATGCCGGCAACAATTATAGACAGACCGCCGCCCTGACTGCCGCCGAAGGTTGCGAGGCAACCGTTGAACTCGGGGAGTTGCTCGATAAAATCAATGGCACGCACACATCCGGTAATGACGCGTTTGTAGTAGAAGCGGTCGCGGTCGTCGAAGTTGAAGGAATGGTATCCTTTGAGAGCACCGTTGTAGAGGCCGGTGTAAACTTCCGCGGGCAGATTCACAGGCATGCCGTGGATACCTATCTCGAGTATAATCACACCCTTTTCGGCATGGCTGATATCGCCGTTGTAGGCACGCACGCCGGCGCCGGGAAGTTTGAGTATCGCGGGATAGGTGCCTGGGGCCGCAGGCACGGTGAGCATGCCGTACATGCGCGATGCCCAACCGCTGTTGGCCCATGATACGTGATATACATTGACTTTAGGGGTGCACTTCTCGGGAATCAGTGTAATCATGGGTTCGAGGTCCCACTTGCGTGCATCGGCTATGTTCTTTTCCCAAAATTCGTGGAAATCGGCAGGCTGCGCGGTGACGGGCTGCAATTCGTCGGGCGAAAAACCGACGGTGGCCATGCCTGTATAGTCGCGGCCGTCTTGCCTGAGGGTTACTGTGCAGCGCATGAAGCCTGACTTCTTCATTGTGGCGGGAGCAATGGTTGCACGGCCGTTCTTGAGTTTTACAGTGCCGGTGCTGAAGGGCTTCATCATATCCTCGCTTATCTCGTAGCGCACTTCCATGTCGCCTGTGGGCACGTCGCAACGGGTGAAACAAACGTCGAAACCGACTTTCTTGCCGGGTTTATAGTTCCATTCGCCGCCTGCAGGAGTTACTGCCAGGTGGTAGAGACGCTCCGCCGGCTGAGCAATCGCGAGCAGCGAAACAAATAAGAATGTGATAAATGATATAGTTCTCATAGTAAATTAGTTTTTCATTTGATAGTGTACTTGTACATGACAAAGTCGTTGGGGCGGTCGATACGGCACTTGATGCGTCCGTCAGGGCCTGCTTTGACGCGACGGTCCTTGCCGTTGCCGAGGACGTGCGTGAGCTGTACGGTTTTACCCTCGGGCAACCATGTTTCAATGCAGCCCTCCGGCTCATCGTTGAGCTCGCGATAAATCAGGAGATAGCCTTCGTTATCGCCGGTTATCGACTGGAATCCTGTCCAAGAACTGCCGCTCGGCTCGGAACCCACCGGCAAAATCGTGCCGCTGTGGAAATCGTGCTGAACAGCCCTGTAGGCATCCACGAGCGGCTTTATGGAGAAGGCTTCGTCGGGCAGATTGGCGGCTTCCATCCATGCCAGAGGCTGTCCGGCCATAGTCGTGGCGAAGATATAGTCGAAATCGTAATTTGCGGGAGCATACTTATCGCCGGCATATTGGTCGGTGTTGCGCCACTTGTTGAGGAACTCTATCTGCAGCTTTTCGGCGGGGACGTAGCGGGATAGGAGCCAGAGGTTGCGCAAGGTCCAGTAAGGGAAATAGTTGCCCCAATCAGTATAACGGTTTTCAAGGAAAATATTGCCATACTCATTGAAATAATGGTAGCCTCCGCGCCTGCTGGCCGTGGCATCGAGATTGAACATCACGGCATTTTCGGTATCGGCAAGTACGCGGTCGAACAAACGGCGCAGATTTTCCTCGCCTTTCTTGGAGGTAATGGTGAGGCCGTCGATTTTAAACATTCTTATGCCGTAGTCGCGCCAAAGGCCGACGATTGTCGCGGCATCTTTTTCCCAGTCGGCGAAATCATTCTGTACACTGGGGTTGAACCACAGTCCTATCTCGATACCTAATTCACGGCCACGCTCGACAATGGGCGCGAGACCGCGCGGATATTTGACAGGGTCGGGCGTCCAGTACGACGCATTGGCATATATATCTTTGAAAGAGCCTCCGGCGGTCGCGGAGTTAGGACTTTTGCCGGCCTGCCAGCCATCGTCGATCTGGAAAAGAGAAATTCCCATTTTTGCGGCACGGTCGAGTTCGGCAAGGCAGAAAGCTTCGTTTACTTTAGCATCCTGCGAGCGGTCGCCCCATGTATTCATCATCACCATTTCGTCGCGGTCGGGGTCGAGCAGTCGGCATTGCTTCTGGTAGGCACGGAGAGCCTTGAGAGCCTCCAACTCGCCACCACCGTGAGTGCAAAGTACCGAACTGTAAGTCGACGTCCACTTGTCGGGGGTGACATCATCTTCCGTAACACCGATGCCGGTAACCATAAAAGAGCCGAAGTCGCTGATGAAGTCGCCCTTATAGGCCAGCTGAACCCCGGAGCACGGAGCCTCTTTCAGAAAGACAAAGCCTCCGCCCTCTTCACCGTCGGTGACTGTCAGGATATTGCCTCGGTAAGTGGTCTTGCGGTAGGTGATGAAATCCCGCACATCCACGAGATTGTTGTTCCAGTCGGTAATGTCGCGGAACTCTACAGCACGGCCATGCCAGTGGTTGCCGGGCAAAGAAAGTCTGTCGAGTACGGCGGTGACGGGTTTCACCTTCATATCTTCCGCGTGCTCGATATTGCTACGGTCGGCAGCGTTGACTTCCCTCTCAGCAACTCCGCTCATGGTGCCGCGAAGACGCGTATCGACGGCTATCGCCGGAACACCGTCGTAGAGCCGATAGATGCGCTCCACGTCGAGGTCGCCGAGGCGATAAGAAATTGTTACGACGGTACGATCAGGACGGATGCCGTCGGAGGGCAAGTCGACAACGGTCATTTTGCCGTCGGAAGGCTCCGAACGGTTTATGACAAAGTCGGGCTGTCGTGCGGCAGTGCTTATAGACTTGCCCGACTGTTTATCGGTGATACGGCATGTGATGAGGTGTCCGTTATTCCACAGAAATACACGCTCTATAGCATCGTTACCCATACGGAGGGTATCGCCGTCCTGTATCGAATAGCACTGCCCTGCCACGGCCGGGAGAGCCGAGGCAAGGCAGAAGGGAAGTATCAATTTCCTAATGTCCATAAAAGAGGAATTACGGGTCAGTAATTATTTCAGCAATCTGGGTGTTGAAAGGAGTTCGTTAGGGAGATTGAAATTCTGATTATCGGGTAGTTCGCTTTCGGGCTTTCCTGCTCCTGTCTGCATCATTGCCACCAGTTCGGGCAAGTGGTTGCGGTACACTTCGCGCGGCGTGGCTCCGTGCTTCTTGCAGAGGGAGGCCGCCATGCCCACTACCTCGCCCATCATACCTGTGGTACGCATAACACGCACAGTGCCAAGGGCTACGTGAGTAACGCTTATATTGCGCCCGGCCATGAAGAGGTTGTCGATGTTGCGGGAATAGAGGCAGCGGTAAGGCACTGCATAGGGATGAATGAATACGTGGTTGGTAGCCGCCTTGAATTCATTACCAGGGAATTTCTTGCTGTTCTCGGGGTCGGGGAAATGAAGGTCGAGGCTCCATGTGGTGGTAAACGACGCGTCTTCGTGGTAGACGTTCTTGTCGATATCGTCCTGCTTGAGGATATAGTCGCCAAGCAGACGACGCGACTCGCGCTTACCCGAGATATAACCTACCCACTCGAGCGAGCGGTTGCGGAATTTATGATTAGCATCGAGGTGATTCTTGAGGAAACTCCAGTTGGAGAAAATCACGAGAAGACCATAGTCGCGTATAGTCTCGGCTTCCGCAATCTGGTCGCGGTTCATACCTGTTTCCCACTTCCATTCGCCCATAGTTACAGGCTCGCAGTTGTCGCTGTTGAAGTCGACACCATAGCTGAATTCGGGGAAACGGGCAGGCTTTTTGCCGACCTTGGTGTACCACTGCAGGGAGGAACCCATGGTCATGTCGTCGGCCACTTCGGGGGCAAGCTCTTCGTTGAAACTGCTTCGGGCCTCGCGTCCGCTCACATAGTCGGCACCTGCAAGAGCGCCGATAGTGCCGTCGCCGGTGCAGTCGCTGAAAAGCGGTGCACGGAGTACTATTTCATTGTTATTCTCAATGCTGCGAATAGTCACGGCAGTGATATGCAGGCCGTCGGTGGCAACATCGGTTGCACGGTAGCAGGGAAAGAGCTCGACTCCGGGCTCGGCCAGGATGAAGGAGTCTTTTTTCGCATCCTCGTAGTAGTCGCCGGGCTTTGCATTGCCTGCACGGGAGTGTCCGAACTCGCGAATCATGCGTCCGAGACCCTTGTTGGGTCCGATTTCGGCATATCCGCCAAGGTGCACTCGCACCTCCGAACTATTGTTGCCGCCGAGCACGGGGCGGTCGTTGACCAATGCGACATTGAGGCCTCCGCGGGCGGCACTTACTGCCGCGCACATGCCGGCGATACCACCGCCTACGACCACCATGTCGTAATCCTTGACAACGACTTGAGCCGTATCAAGGCCAAGTGCCGACCGACGCAAAGCTACAAGTTCGTCGCCGCCGTCGGGCAGGACAATATTCTTGTCGGTAGATAGAACGATAGCGTCGCAGCGACCGTTGAAGCCAGACAAATCGTGGAGAGCAAGAGTATTGCGTCCGGCCTTGAGCGACACCTCACCGGCGCGTTGCCACTGCCAGGAGTCGCCCTTGGTGCCGAGAGGCTCTTTCAGAGTCTTGCCTCCGACTTTTACACAGAATTTACCGGGACCTTCGGCAGCGCTCCATGGCGATGTCCAATTGAAGGTGCGGACATATACAGTGTAATTGCCCTTTTCGGGAATCTCTATCTCTGTGACGGCGTCGCTCACCGGGCAGCCCATGCCATGAGCCATAAGGTAGGGCGAGCCCATGATATCCATAAACTGCTGATCGAGCACCCAGCCGCCCTTGTCAGCAAAGGACTCGGCCTCGACCCAGACGTCGGCTGCCGACGCCCACGGCATTGCCGCAAGCGTCAGAGCCATCGCTGTGAAGTATTTTGTGAATACGCTCATTTTACGTTGACGGGAGTGAGTTCAAGCCAGCCTTCGGGAGTGATGTCACCCTTGGCTGAAATCTGCAGACCGATTTTGTTGTTGAGAGTAGTATCTACGAGGCCGACAGCCCAGATGTATTCGCCTGCCTTTACGCCACCCATGTTGAAGTGCATCTCGTAGGTAGACGGACGGCCCTTGATCCATGTATCGAGGCAAGGTTCTTCGTCGACATAGATTTTGACAGGCTGCTTGCTTGACTTATCAAGGAGTGCAAACGCCACCTTGTACTTCTGATTCCACTGGGGAATGTTGGTAGGACAATAGCCCCAGCCGAGATTGCTCCAGCGATGAGTAATGGTGACATTATCGGAGCCTCCAAGGAATACGGGGACTGAGATTTTATCGGGGTAGAGACGGTAGCCGCCTTCCGAGATGAATTCTTCCACGAGCTCGTAGGCCTCATTGAACCACGACCAGGTTTCGCCCAGCGCTGTTTCACCTCCGTAGCGGAAGTCCATCATATTGACGTTGGCACCTTTGCCTTCGTAGTACTCGCCGCGGCGTACGTCGGCATAGTCCTCGTATCCGTCGCCCTTAATCGAGCCTCCGTGCGAGGTGCGTACCCAGCCGCCTTCCATGAGGATAGGACGCTGATAGCGGTGTGCGGCAGCAAAATTGCGCTCCCAGTCTTTATAGTAATTCTTCATACCGAAGGCATCGTTGCGGAGGCTGAAACCTTTCTCGACAGCTCTTTCGACAAGACGCTCGGTGAGTTCGCTTACATTTTCGGTGTATGAAGCTGTTGCGAGCAATGCTCGGTGATAGTTTATGAAGCAGGGCACCTTCTTGAAGGCATCCATATACAGGTCCATAATCCATTCGGCGGTAGCCTCGCGGGGGTCATTATTCCCGGTAGAATATATTACGGTGTGGCTTTCGCCCCATTTGCCAAGGCCTGTACCACTTATAAACATTGTTTCCTCAGGGTTATCCCAGCGGGCAGCGAAGTCGTGGAGGAACTTCGAGAACTTCTCCTGAAATACAGGATCGTCGGGATAGGGCGACCATACCTGTACTGAGCCTGTAGTGGTTACGTAGCCTTTCGCACCGGCGGCCTTCACATAGTCGGGCGAGAAGTTGTCGTGCTTATCCTGGCTGTCGCATATGAAACTGAAAGCGAGCATCATGTTGCGTTCCTTGGCACCCTTTACGAGCATCTTGAAACGACGAGCTTCCTTGGTATTGCAGTTCTCATCCCATGCATAGACTCCTTCTTCGGGATTGAAATATGTCCATGCAGCGCGGATAAAGAGCACGTTGGAGTAGTCGGATACCTTGATTATACCATTGGAAGACTGCATATTATCGTAGTCCTCCCAGAAAGAATCGCGAAGACCGTCGCCAAGACCGGTATAAGTCACCCAACCGGTGAGCGGGTTGCGCAGCATTTTATATCTTTCGGGCTTGATATTGACTATCTCATTGCCTGTGATATCCCAGTTATGGCCTTTGATGTCGGCGGCATCGTCTTTGTCGCTGCAAGCCGACACGAGAGTGGCCAATACAGTGCCCGCCAGCATTAAGCGGGCACTGCGTTTGATTGATTTTATATTGATGTCAAACATTGATTGGCGGTATTATTTGTTGTCAAATGTAACGGTGAGGTTCTTGATATCGACCACTACGAAGTTGCAGTTTTCGGGGATGCTGAAGTAAGCGTAGCGGTTATCGCCCTGTCCGGCAACAAGCTGCAGTTCCTGTCCGAGACTAACGTCGACAGTGGCACGCTTGGAGTTACGCTTGGCATCGGCGGTAGAACCGAAGGCGTACACGTTGTTTTCGATGTTCGATACGAGGAAGTTCATTGCTGCTACAAGGGTATTCTGCGTCCAGCTGTCGGTAGAAGAGCTGCGGGGCAGTTTGTCGCCCTTGTAAACGAATACATAGGGGTTTGCCAGCGACTGCTTGAGAGTGTACTTGGACTGGAAGCCTGCCTTGAGACCGTCGTCGTGAGCCGAAGCGTTGAATCCGCCCCACATCCAGAGCTCGGTAACTTCCTGGGTGTAAGGATTGATACCGTCAACGGTATTGTTGTACGATACTGTCATGTTGGGCATATCCGTAGCTGCCGAATAGAAGGTAACGGTGTGCTCGGTGGTGTTGACCACGATACGGTAGGTGCCGTCGGCGGGAATTTCCCAATATGCAGTGGCGGTGCCTGTAGCGGTGGGGACAGACTGGAACTCGCGAGCTTCGCCGTCGTGGATATCGCGGTCGTTCTTATCTTTCGGGACGAAAGAAACTGCGGTATCTTCGTTGAAGAGCAGAGGCATATAGAGTTTGCCGGCCTTGAGTTCGCCGCGCCATGCGTAGACACCGTCGTCTTCGAGTGTGCGTTCGATTTCAATCTCGGTATCTCCTGTTGCCGAACCGGCCATGAGCAGGTGATCTACTTCGATGATATCGCCTGCCGATACAATCTTCACGGTCTGATTGTTGAAGTTAATCGTGACACGATAGTTATCGGCTTCGGGAATCAGCCAGTAGTTGGCTTTATCGGCATCAGCCATGATAGCGGGCATCTCGTCGTTCTGTATCGGAGCATTGGCCTCGGCGGGAGAAATTGCGTTGTGCTCGTCGCCGTAGAAAACGGGGAAGTTGATTTTGCCTGCGCTGAGAGCACCGGTCCACATATATATTCCTGAAGTTGCGGAAGTTGGAGTCAGCTCGATTTCCTCGCCGGCAGCTTCGCCGCCGATAAATACGCGGTCGGCCTTGAACTGCTTGGGTCCGTATGTCTTGACGCATACCGAAGCCGTTGCGATGTCGGGGATTACCACTCGCGGGCCTTCGAAAGATGCCGTCACGGTAATGCTGAGCGTTGTCTGAGAGCTCGTGAGGCAGCCGAAATGGCCGGTGAGGAGTTCCTGCAGCTCTGAGTTGGTGTACTCGCGGCGGTACACTCCGTCGTCCTCATACTCTTTGCGGGCCGAAGCCTTGCTGCCAATGGCATCAAGCTCATACTGATAGGTGGTGATGAACTCGTTGCCGTAAGGGTGAGCCTCGTTCCATGTTACTGTGAGGGCTACATCGTCGGGGTGTGCTTCATCGAGAATTACATATTCGCTCGAAGTTTCAATCTGTATCACGGAGTTGCTTCGCGAATAGGAGTTGTCGATATCCTCGTCGCCGCACGCCGTGGTCGCTCCGGCTACCAGCGCAATGGCCGCCAGACGGGCGATATTGCTATTTATAATATTGTACTTCATAGTTTTATATGATTAATAGCCGGGGTTGTTTTTAAGGTTGGGGCAAAGCTCGATATCGTGGGTAGGAATGGGCCAGAGATACTGGCGGTCGGGGAAGACACGCTTGGCGCCATAGTCTACGAGACCGGCATTGTAGAGAGCCGAGAAGTCGGCCAGACCGTCTTCGTCGATTTGGGGAGTCATGCCCCAGAACCACAGGTCTTTCTTCACAATATTGTTGAGGAGCTCGGTGGGCTGGAGGTTGATGTAGTTGTAACCGTTGAGAGCCTTCGAAGCGAGGCGCCAGCGGATGAGGTCCATATATCGGAGGCCTTCGTTGGCAAGCTCCATACGGCGCTCGATACGCACAGCCTTACGCATTTCTTCCTGAGTACCGAGCTTTACGGCGGGGTAAGAGTCGGTGGCGGATGCAGCAACACCATAAGCGCGGGAACGCACCATATTGATTGCATTCACTACACTATCGTCGATCTTGTTGAGCTCGATCATAGCCTCGGCATACATGAGGAGGACGTCGGCATAGCGCATCATTATGTAGTCGCGCTCTACTTTCTTACCGTTCTCAGTCCAGGAGATGTCGATACCTTTCTTCCAGATGAGACCATTGTATGAGGCATACTGGTTGACGGCGCGGTTATCGGCGTTGTCCTGCATCTGACCTGTGACGTAGTTCATTACCTTGGTCACGTCGGGACGGGGATTGTACTCGAAGCCGCAGTGCTCGGTGCCGAATTCAACGATAGTGGCCGTACAGCGGGGATCGCGGTTGGCGAAGGGATTGCGAGGGTCGAAGAGGGGAGATTCGTCGATAGGCAGACCGTCGGTGCAGAGGTATGCGGCAAAGAGGTCCCACGATGGATTGTCGGAACCATAGCCGCCGGCACAACGGGGAAGACCGTTGTTGACGTACCACTGGTCGAGGATTACGTCGTTTGCGAGAGAGCGGGGAATGAAGAAAATCTTCTCGGGATTCTCCTTGGTGCTCTGCAGGAAGAGTCGGCCATATTCGGGCTCGAGCGAATAGACCTTGAGGTCCATACATTTCTTGGCGGCGTCTGCGGCGATGTCGAAGTCGCCGTTGTAGAGTGCGAAACGCGCCTTCATGGCAAGAGCCGCACCGCGGGTTGCGTGCTGCGCCGACGAGCCGTAGCTTACGGGCAGATACTCGATAGCCTTGTCGAAGTCTTCGTAGGCAAGAGCCTTGACTTCGTCCTTGGCCATGCGGCCTTTGTTGCAGGCATCGAGGATAGTTTCGGTACCGTTCATATAAGGAACGTCGCCGTAGTAGCAGATAAGTTCGGCATACTTGCATGCTCGGCAGAAGTAGGCCTCACCGGCGAAGCGGTTGAGCTTTTCTTCTGTCATAGTGCCTTCGGCCTTGTGGTAGTTGGCAAGGAGGGTGTTGGCACGTGCAATGAGCTTGTAGTCCTGCTGCCAGAGGGAGTAAACTTCCCACTGCTGTCCGTTTACGGTTCCGTCGAGCACGGTACCGTTGCTGCCCGGGTTGCGGTTCTGCTGACGGTATGTAAAGTTGTCGGTCCACTGCTCGGAGCCTTCGAGAGGAGTATTCCAGTAACCGAGGATATAGAACTCGTTAGTAGCCATTTCGAGCTCAAGTTCATTGGAGTACCACGATGAACTGTTGCCCTGCGACAGCGGCTCCATGTCCATACTCTCACAGGCGGTGAGCAGCATGGTAGCCGCAGCTAATGTATATAGTGTCTTGTTCATGACGATTAAAGGTTAGAATTTGAGGTTAACACCGACAACAAGTGATGTGGTGATAGGATAAGCGCTCACGCCCATTTCGGGGTCCCAGCCTTTGGGATAATGGTCGATACAGAAGAGGTCGCTTGCACTGAAATAGAAGCGTGCCTTCTGAATGTATGCCTTCTTTGTCCACTTGTCGGGGAGAGTATATCCGACGGTCACATTCTTGAGGCGGAAGTAGCTGCCGTTGAACATCCAGAAGTCGGAGATTGCGTAGTTGTTGTTCTTCGACGTATTTGTAAGTCGCGGATAACGAGCCGCGAGGTTTTCGGCCTCGGTGTTGAATACGCTCCAGTAGTTGCCTTCTATGATAGCGGGGATATTGCCGTAGTTGTCACGCAGGGGCTCTACCATGGCGCGGTCGAGATAGCCTGTCTGCTTGCCGATGCCCTGGAAGGCGAGCGAGAGATCGAGGCCTCTCCAACCGAAGTTGAAAGTGCCGCCGTACTGATAGCGGGGCAGCGAGTTACCGAGGGGTACACGGTCGTACTCCGATGAAATCACGCCGTCGGGCACGCCGTCGGGGCCGCTGATATCGCGATACTTGAGGTCGCCGACAGTCACGGTATTGTTGAGGCGGGCCGAGTTGTTTACTTCGTCCTGTGTCTGATAGATACCGTCGCAGATATATCCGTACCAGGCATTGAAGTACTCGCCGGCGCGCTTAACCTTGCCGCTGCTGATGATGTCGCTGTTGTTGAGATAGTCGATTTTCGATATGAAGTCGGAGAGATTGACGGTGACACCGTATGAGAAGTCGCCGTGGCGGTCGTTCCAAGAGAGTTCAAGGTCATAGCCCCGGGTCGACATCTTGCCGGCATTTGTATTGGGGTCGCTGTAGCCCATAGACCAGGGTATCTGGATAGCGAGGAGCATATCGGTGGTCTTCTTCCAGTAGTAGTCGGCGGTGAAACGCAGGCGGCTGTTGAAGAAGTATGCGTCGAGACCGATGTCGGTAGATGTGGTGGTTTCCCACGAAATATCTTCTACGGCAAGCAGACGGAGGGCGGCTGTCTTATCGGAAACCACCTGGCCGTTTTCATAGAAATATGCGTTGCCGAAGGTCATGAGCGACATATAGGGGAAGTAGCTGTCGCCGATGCGTTCGTTGCCGAGCTTACCCCACGAACCGCGGAGCTTGAGGAACGAGAGAGCCTTGGTGCTTACACCTTCCATAAATTTCTCCTGGCTGAGTACCCAACCGGCAGAGAACGAAGGGAAGGTACCCCAACGGTATTTCTTGGCGAAACGCGAAGAACCGTCGCGGCGGACGTTGGCCTGAAGGAGATAGCGACCGTCGAAGTTGTAGAGCAAGCGACCGAAGAATGAGTTCGAGGTGTAACGCGAGCCTGTGCCGGAGTTGTCCTTAAAGTCTTCAGGACCTACGTTGAGATAGGGATACTTGGTGAGCTCGTACTGGTCGCGTGAAGCGGTGAGGTTTTCGCTGCTCATTATGTAGTTTTCGTAGCCGGCCATAAGGGTGAGGTCGTGCTTACCGAAAGTCTTCATATAGTTGGCGATTACCTGCGAGGTGATGTGCCAGTTGTCGTTGCGGGTTTCGCTGAGCTTGTTGGTAGCCCATGAAGAGCCGTTGCCTTCCATATAACCGCCAAAGATATTGGGGTCGCTCATAAGGACGTAGTTTACGGCCTTGCGGAAAGCTTTCTGCTTGGTATAGTTGATGAAGGGCGATACTATACCGCTGAGGCTCAGGCCGTCTATGGGCTTGATAGTGATTGAGGCCTTACCGCCTACCTGAGTACTCGCCGATTTGCTTGAACCGCCCTCGCGGAGGAGTGCGTAAGGGTTAGCACCCGACTTGCCGTCGGCGTAGCCGCCGTTGGTCCATTCGGCAGGATATACGGCAGGCATCTTGCGCATGTCGCTGAAGGGGCTGTAGATTGGAGAGTTGTTGCGGGCATTGCGGATGTTCACGTCAATACTGGCCGAGAGGTATTTGCTGATGTTGAAGTCATTGTTGTTGCGGAACATTATACGGTGGAAGTTGCGTCCTTCATAGAGGCCGTCGACTTCATCGTACGAAACCGAAGCCTGCGAACGTACTGTCTTGTTGCCACCCGAGAGCGATACGGTATGCGTCATACGGGGTGCTGAGTTTTTCATCATCATGCCCTGCCAGTCGGTAATAGGATAACGGTCGGGGTCGGTAGCATTGTAGCGCACCCAGTTTTTAACCTGGTCGGCGGTGTACAGCTGGAAATAACCGGCAGCGGGGTTGTCGTTATACAGGAGTTCGTTGTTCATCTCCAGATAGCGGGTAACGCCTACCATTGTGGGCTGCGATGTGGGGAGTTCCCAACCGAATTCGCCTGTGTAGCTGAGGCTCAGCGATGTTTCGTCGCCACGCTTGGTGGTGATGAGGATTACGCCTGCAGCGGCCTTCGAACCATAGATAGAGGCTGCGGCAGCGTCTTTGAGCACCGAGATGCTCTCCACATCGTTTGCGTTTACGTAGTCGATGTTGTCGCACTGTACGCCGTCGACGATAATCAGAGGGCTTGAGTCGCCCATGGTTGTCACACCGCGCACGTGCATAGAGCCGGCCGATGCACCGGGGGCATTATTGTCGCGGCGCACCATGAGGCCCGACACCGAACCCTGAAGCGCATTGGATAGCGCTGTAGTCTTCTTTGTGGCAAGGTCTTCGCCTTTAACCGAAGCAACGGCACCGGTGAGGTCTTTCTTCTTTACAGCACCGTAGCCGATTACGACCACCTCGCTGAGCTGGTTGTCCGACGGCACCATGTCCACCTTCAGTTCGGCACCTGTAAACTTTACTTCTACAGGATTATAGCCGATGTATGAAATCAATAAATTATCGCCTTGGCGGGCGTCAATGGTAAACTGACCGTCGAGGTCTGTCACGACTGCGGCACTACCGTCCTTTACCTTGACCGTAGCGCCGATCATAGGGTCGCCGAATTCGTCGAGAATGACGCCTCGCGCTTTAGCCACGTCTTTAGCAGCCTTTGAATTGGCTTTGACGCTTACAGTCACCTGACGACCATTAATTTTATAGTTCATGTCGGCGGCGGTGCACAGCTCGGCCAGAATGTCTTCCATTTTCTTGTCCTTGAGCTGCACGTTGACTTTCTGTGAAAGTTGTTTCACAACACCTTCGCCATACATGAACACATAGTCGCTGTGCTCTTCGATGTATTTAAATACGTCCTCTACAGTAGTATCAGTAGCTTTGACGGTGTAGAGGCCCGTTGTCTCGTCCTGCGTCATAAGAGCCGCCGCGTTGAGCGTCGGGGCTGCAGTGGCAACGGCACCTAACACGCACAGCATTCCTACTCGGGAGCGCCATTGCTTGAAATGCGATGTCGGTTTAATCATAAGGTATTATTTTTGGTTTATTTTATTTTCAATTCTGTAAGGGGCAACCAGCCGTCGACCAGAGCCGAGGCATCGACTGCCATTTCGAGACCGGGCTTATTGCCGTCGGTAATGTCTACCAGGCCTACGGCCCAACGGTAGGTGCCTTTGCCGAGGCCGCTGAGGTCGATTTCCGTTTCATAATCGGCAGGAGCCTCACGGAGCCATTTGGAAAGGTCGCTGCTTTGGTCCACAACCTGCTTGACCACATTGTTGTCGCTGTCGAGCAGAGCTATGCCTACCTTATATTTTCCGTTCCACTGAGGAATATTTGTGGGGCAATAACCCCAGCCGAGATTGCACCAGCGGCTCTGAACTTTGACGGTGCTGTTTCCTGCAGCCTTGACGGGGGCGGTGACGGAGGCGGGGTAGAGACGGTAGCCGCCCTCGGCTACAAAGCGCTTGACAAGGTCGAAGCTGTCTTCGAACCATGAGCGTGTCTCGTCGTTGATACGGAAGTCCATCATGTTGACACGCGCTTCGGCCGAAGCGTCGAACTCACCCTTGCGTACATCTTCGGGATGTCCCTCGCGGTAGAGTCCCGAGGGGTCGCGCCAGTAGCGGTGATGAGCTCCTGTTATCCAGCCGCCTTCCATGATGATGGGGCGCTTGAAATTCCACTTCGAGGCCATTTCTTTCTCCCAGTCCTGGTAGTAGCCATGCATGCCGAAGGCATCGTGGCGCAGAGAGAAACCTTTGGCAACGGCTTGTTCGATCATTGCCTCGGCATCGGCGGGTACACTACCCCACCCGTCGTCGTCGGGGTCGCCGAGCATGCGGTGGTAGTGGATAATCATGGGCACTTTCTTGAACGATGATGTGGCAAGGTCGATAACCCAGTCGTAGACAGCCTTCTTGTTATTGTTGTCCTTATAAATCATAGAGTGCGATTCGCCCCACTTGCCGAGTGAATAGGCATCGATGAACTCCACTTTCGAGGGGTCGTCGAAGTACTCGGCGAACGCCTTGAAGAATTTGGCGTATTTCTGCTGAAAAACAGAGTCGTCGGGGTACGGCGAAAGATTATTGCCGGGAGATTTGGGGTCGTAATATCCCTCGGCTCCGGCATCGAACACGTATTGAGGGGTGTTCTGACCCTGGTCGCGGCCGTCGATTACGATGCGGAATGCCACACGAAGTCCACGGTCGTTGACACTCTTTATGAGTTTCATCAGGCGAGAGTCGGGGTCGTTCCATATATACTCGCCCTCGCGGGGCTCGAACGATGCCCAGCTTGTGCGCATATATGCACACGATGCGTAGTCCGACACACGTACGGTGCTGTCGCTGCCGGAAATCTTCATGGCGTCGTAGCCGCGTTCCGACCAGAAATTATCATCCCATGTGCGGCCCATATACATCACCCAGCCCTGCAGCGGATTGCGGAGCACACGGGTGGTATCGGGCGAGATAAGCGTTGTTGCAGGGCGTACGGCAAAGGCCGGGAGCGCTGTGGCGAGCACCAATATCAGAGTCGATATGTATTTTATCTTTTTCATTGTGGCATTAGGTATGCAATAAATATACTGGTTTAAACAGGTATCAGATGAATTGTGCAAAAGGGTATGAAGGTGGCCGTCGGGATATAAATATCCTTAGCAATCCGTTTTGCCGCAAATTTTATCAGGAGCCCTATAAAGGGCTGTTACCGTGTCAGTTTTTCATGATAAAAGTGTCTCCATTCCTTTCTATTTCCATCGGTACTATTTGAGTTATCGAGTAGAGAACGGTATCAATATTATCGTTGAGGTCAATCTTTCCATACACCTTTATGTCGCGGAGCGAGGGAGCACAGTCGAAATCGACGTGATAGTGGTCGGCCAGGCTGTTGAGCAGCGAGGCCAGCGGGATTCCATGCAATGACATGAGACCCTGAGTCCACAAGGTGTAGGATTTCGGATCGACGCGCGAGAGTGCCGCAACCTCGCCATTTACGAGGTCGACCATATCGCACGGCTTGAGCCTCACGCGCTCGTTGCGGTCTGTCGTCACTTCTACAGAGCCCTCTACGAGTACCACATTGGCAGTGCTGTCGCTGCTGTTGGAAATATTGAAGATAGTTCCCAGCACCTTGACATCGAATCCGTTCGACTCAACGACAAAGGGATGATCGGCATCTTTGGCAACTTCGAGATACACCTCTCCGTCGGCATAGATGCGGCGCTCGGCACCCTCGAAATGTTCGGGATAGAGCACCCTTGTGCGCGAGTTTGCAATCAGGCGGGTTCCGTCGCTGAGAGTCAGTTCGGCTCGGCGGCCGGGCTCGACAATGAGTTCCTTGTAGCCCGCATCCTCAGCTTGCGCGAGAGTAGCGGTAGACAGATCGATTTCGGAAGTGCCAAGCAGCTTGACAGCGATTCCCACAACTACACACAGACAAGCAGCCACACCGATAAGGGCTGTCAGGAAGTGACGGCGACGACGCTGACGCATTGCCTCCTGCATAAGCTTTGCATGCACGAGACTCTTGATACGGGTATTATCAAAAGGTTCGGGCTGACAAGCATCCAACAACGCCTGCAGGCGCAATTCCTCGCGCTGTGATTCCGGTTGGTTTATTTGTGTTTCGTTGTCCATTGTTGGTTTACCGTTTCTATTATTATAGACGTATGCTTTTCGGAAATATTTAGGTGCTTTGAAAGTTTTTTTGTTAAAAAATCATTGAGCCGAGTATAAGCATCAGTACCGTAAGCATATTCCGACCTCCCGGCCCCAGTAGTTTACGGAGGTGATTCATGGCGTAACCCACATGGTAATTGACCGTAGCGAGGGTGATATTGAGCATCGAGGCTATTTCGTTGTAGGGGATTCGCTCTATCTTGGCGAGGAAAAATACCTTGCGGCATTTTTCGGGAAGCGACTCTATGGCACGGTTGAGAGCGTCAAGTTCTTCCTTAGATATAAGGCTCTGGTCGGGCGACACAAGTGTTGATACTGTAAAATTTTCCACGCCTTCCAGCGACACTACATCGGTGCGCAACGACGTATGCCTCAGCATCGACACTGCCTTGCGGTATGTTATGGTATAAAGATAGGCCTTCATGGACTCTATCTCCAGCAGGCCTTTACGTACTTTCCACACCTCCACAAACACATCACTCACCACTTCTTCTGCATCTTCACGGTTGCCCAATATACCGTAAGCGTAGCGATACAGCATGCCGGAATAATAATCCATAAATGCATCGAATGCTCTCTCGTCGCCATTGACGATACGATAAATTACATTTGCCTCCATAAAGTGCAGGTAGATGTTGTATTCTTTCTGAGTGTTTCGTGGTATAGGTAATTAATGTCTATTACAAAGGTAGATACAATATCAATAATGACAAAATATTTTAACATAAAAATGCCCGACCGGAGCATGTGCACACCGTGTCAGGCATAATTCTGTCCTATTGGATTACTACAAACTGATCAATCCTTTTGTATCAAAAAACCTACAATCTTTTTTACCTGATATTTTATTCTATTATTTAGCAATCTTGAAAGTCTTGTTGCCGCAGTTGAGGATGTAGAGACCGGCACCAAGACGGCCAAGGTCGATGTTGCTCGAAGATGCGCCGAGCACCACACCGCCGCTGATGTTGTACACAGTCACGGGACCCTGATAACCGTTGATAGCATAAATATCGCCTGCTATGTGTACGAGTTCTGCTTCATCGGATGTGATTGCAGAATTGATGTTGGTGGTCATGGGAGCGGTGATTGCATAAGCGCCGGGGGTTACTTCGCCGGTACGGGCATTGCCGAGCTGATCGACGGTAAGGTCAAGGTCTGAAGGCATGCCCCAACCTGCAACGGCTTCTGTTACTTCGGCACCGGTAGCCCCGAGCTCGAATATTGCAGGTTCGAGAACGTTGTTGCTATTGAGAATGTTTTCGGCGAACATATACTTGTATGTATAGTCGCTGCCATGATGGTCGGTGTCTTTCCAATCGAGTTCGGTATCTTCGGGAGCGATGATATTGCCTGCTACGTTGTAGCCGCCCGATACGAACCGGAAAGATTCGGCAAGAGCATCGCCGGTGAACTTGACAGCGGCCACTTCGTCGGTGCTTGTGATGATTGAATTAGCCACGTTGAGGTGTGCCGATGTGGTAGTTACGATCTGAGCGTCGTCTTCAACACCGCAAGTATTGCCTGCGATAGTAGAGTTTACGATGCTCACTACACGCTTCTGGTTGGCATCGTAGCCGTTGAAGTAAATTGCTGCGCCGCGGCCTGTCTCCGCCGAGTTGCCGGTAATGGTTGTGTTGACGATATTCAGCGAGTTGCCGTGGCCCATGAAGATTGCGCCACCCAGGTCGTGGTAGTTCTTATTGTTCTTTACGATGCAGTTTTCGAGTGTAACGTCACCCTTGCCGGCATCTTTGCTATAGATACGGATAGCACCGCCACGGTAGTTGGCAGTATTGTTATAGAACATGCAGTTCTCGAACTTAACCATACTGCGGAAGATAGTGGCTGCAGCACCGCCTCGCGAGCCCTGAGCCCAGTTGCTATAGAAGCGGCAACCCTTTACAAGGGTGTATCCGCAGTTGTCTACAACAAACGCGCCGGTATTGGTATCATCACTATCTGTCCAGGTATAGACACCTGTAAAGTCGATGTCTTCAACGATTACAGCATTGGTCATATCTCCGGCCTTGGTGTTGGCCTGGAAACGGATGAGTCGGTTTGCATCGCCGTTGTCAGGATTATTATTACCGTCCTTATCGCCACTGAATACGGTACGCTCTCCGTCGGCATTACCCTTGAGTGTAGCACCTGTTGCAGTTTTGAATACTACCGTTCCGTCGGAAAGATTGTAGAGGCCGCCGGCAAAATTATATACATCGCCGTTTGCATTAGCTTCTGCCTGAGCGCGGAATTCGGCTACACCGAAAGCATTGTCCCAGTTTGAGCCGTTTTTAGAGCCTGCACCCTCGGGGGTTACGTAATAGGTAGCGGCAAAAGCGGGAGCCGACGCCAATACAGTCATCGAAAGGAGTAAAGTTTTAAGATTCATAGTTGAAGTATAAGAAGTTTGGTGATTGAAAATTTAAGGTTTATAGTCCGCTGATGCGGTACTCTTTTGCTTCACTACAATCTTTGACGCAGACCGTAAAAATATCTTTAGGTCGGGAATGAAATTTTTTCAATATTTTTTTGCAATTCCTCCCACAGACTGCTTCTCGCGGGGAATGCTCATATATAATTCTCGGAGGCCGGGCGGGAGTTTCTCTATGGCATAGCGTAGCATTGTGCGGGGCATGCGGGAGGCGTGGATATCGAGGAAATCGGTGAGGAAGTCTACGCTGACTCTCTTTCCCATTTCGCGAAGCATCCAGCCGGTGGCTTTTTGGATAAGGTCGTGCGGGTGGGTAAGATAATCGGTGGAAATTTTGATTGTGGGGGCGTAGATGCCGCGCTTCAACAGGGTAAAGGTGGATATTATGGCGATGCGTTGTTCCCAGAGGTTGGTCGAACGGCTGAGGTCGTACAATATTTCTACTTGCCCGGTTTCGGCTACGTATTCGCCGAGCAGGCCGGGGGCGCTTACGTCTACGAGGTCCCAGTTGTTGCACCGCGTGGCGTGGGCAAGATAGAAGTCGATGATGCGTCGGCAGGTGTGCCGCTCGTCGGTGATGTCGGCGCCCTTGCGCAGCTTACTCTTCATGGATTTGGCGGCTCGCTTATACTGCTCTACCAGCACGAGCAGAGCCGAAAGACGGTGTTCGTGGATATCGGAAGCGAGCATGGCCTCGACGGCCTCGGCGGGGGCGTCGGCCATAAGGCGCGACACCTTGCGGTTGCATGGCACGGTCACGCCGAGGAATACGTCGCCTTCGCCATATTCGCCGGGTGCCGTCTTGAAGAAGCGCTGAAGGATTTCGCGTTTGCCCTCCACTACTTCATCGGCAAGCATGCTCTGCCATGTATACAAAAGTTCGTCCATAGTTTTATAGGTGTATTTCTTCGCACAAAGTTAGCTAAATTTTTGCCTGAGGAGGTCTTAATCCCGTTTTTTTGTATTATTCAGATAATTATAACCAAATTAGTAATGCAAATGGCCTCGATAAAAGTAAAGTTTAGCCCCTCGGATATCGCTGACCGAGAGGGCACAATCTACTACGGGATAAGACAGGAAAGCAAGCAGCGCCGATTAGCTACACACTATCATATTTATGCGTCGGAGTGGAATGATTCAAGAGGTGTAGTTGTGCTTAATCCGGCGAGTGAACGGCAGTCACACCTCCTTGCTATACGCGAAAGAATAGGCAAGGATATGGAACGTCTCAACAGGATTATCCAAAAGTTTGAGATGCAAGGACTGCCCTACTCTGCCGATGATATAGTGGATGAGTTCAAGCGTCATGCTACAGAATACGGGTTGCTTAACTTCATGGATGGACTTATCAAGAAGTTGAAACGGAATGGCAAGCTGCGCACGTCGGAAACCTATACGGCTGCTCGGAACAGTTTCAGGAGATTTCTCTGCGAGGGACACAAGCCGAACGACATCCTGCTCGATTGTCTTAACTCGGAAATCATGGAGGAATACGAGGCCTGGCTGCGACAGCGCGGTGTATCGCCTAATACAATTTCGTTCTACACACGGATTCTGCGAGCGGTGTATAATCGTGCGGTGGAGAACGAAATAATTGAGAACAGATACCCCTTCAAGCATGTGTATACGGGTATCGAAAAGACGGTGAAACGCGCATTGCCGCTGTCGGTCATCAAGGCTATCAAGGAGCTGGACCTGTCGATGAACCCTTCGCACGATTTTGCAAGGGACATGTTTATCATGAGCTTTATGCTCAGAGGTATGAGTTTTATTGACATGGCTTTTCTCAGAAAATCAGATCTTTCGAACGGCTATATCACTTACCGCCGCCGAAAGACGGGGCAACAACTCATCATCAGGTGGACGCAGGATATGCAGATGATTCTTGATAAATACCCTATGAACCGCACGGAATACCTCCTGCCTATAATCCGCGACAATGTAGCTGACGAAAGGAACTCCTACCGCAATGCGGGCTACAATATCAACTACAATCTGAAACGTATATCTCAAAAATTAGGAGTAAGCATACCCCTAACGCTCTATGTCGCGCGCCACAGTTGGGCGTCGGCGGCAAAATCAAAGGGTGTGCCGCTGAGTATCATTAGCGAAGGACTCGGGCATGATAGTGAAATGACTACACGAATCTACCTGACGAGCCTTGATACTTCGGTGGTAGATGAAGTAAATTCGCTCATTCTCGGGAGTATTTGAACGACGGGAGCCCGGCGCTGAAGCCGGGCTCCTGAAGTTAGGTATCTTTGTAATGCTTAGTCGCGGTGGAAGATATCGCGGGTGTAGACTTTATCGGCAACGTCGTCGAGTACGGCGTCGTATCTGTTGGCGACGATAGCCTGCGAGAGTTTTTTGAACTCGTCGAGGTCGTTTACTACGAGGCTGCCGAAGAATGTTGTGCCGTCTTCGAGCGTGGGTTCGTAGATGATGACGCGTGCTCCTTTGGCCTTGATTCTCTTCATCACGCCCTGAATGGACGACTGACGGAAGTTGTCGGAGTTCGACTTCATCGTCAGGCGGTACACGCCTATAGTGCACGGCTCGTGCTCGTAGCCCTGGTATCCGTTGCGGTCGGTATAGTCATACCAGCCTGCGAGGCGGAGCACCTGGTCGGCGATGAAATCTTTGCGGGTGCGGTTAGACTCCACGATTGCCGACATCATGTTCTGAGGCACCTCGGCGTAGTTGGCAAGCAACTGCTTGGTGTCTTTCGGCAAGCAATAGCCTCCGTAGCCGAACGAAGGGTTATTGTAGTGCGAACCGATGCGAGGGTCAAGACCTACGCCCTCGATAATGGCATGTGAGTCAAGACCTTTTACCTCTGCATAAGTATCAAGCTCATTGAAATAGCTCACACGCAGCGCGAGGTAGGTATTTGCAAAGAGCTTGACAGCCTCAGCCTCCTTCATGCCCATATACAGCGTGGGGATATCTTCTTTTACAGCACCTTGACAGAGTAAATTGACAAAGGTGTGAGCAGCCTCGTTCAGTCGCTCGATATCGGTAACTGCCTGAATAGCCTTGTTTTCCGCCTCACAGCCGGCACCCTCGATAATCTTGGGAACGCCTGCGATGATGCGCGAGGGGAAGAGATTGTCGTAGAGCGCATGACTCTCGCGGAGGAATTCCGGGAAGAATATGAGGTTGAATTTGGGGACGCCCGCAGAGGCGTATTTCATATACAGGCTCCGGCAATATCCCACGGGGATTGTTGACTTTATGACCATAACGGCGTCGGGATTGACGCTGAGAACGAGGTCAATAACATCTTCGATGCAGTGAGTGTCGAAGAAGTTTTTGACGGGGTCGTAATTGGTCGGCGCGGCAATGACCACAAAATCGGCATCACGGTAAGCCGCTTCGCCATCGAGAGTAGCGGTTAGGTCCAGTTCCTTTTCAGCGAGATATTTTTCGATGTACTCGTCCTGAATTGGAGAAACGCGCCTGTTTATTTTCTCTACCTTCTCCGGGATGACATCAACTGCCGTGACATGATTGTGCTGAGCCAGTAGAGTGGCAATGCTCAAGCCGACGTAGCCTGTGCCGGCAACTGCGATGTTATATTGTTTCAGGCTCATAAACTATATTATTTCGTTGTCATACTTCATATTACGTCGCACTACAATAGATATACCCATTTTAATGTCTTGATCAAATGAATTATAGTTTCTTAACGTAAATCATCTTTTTAGTTACTCCCCACACCAAGTTATTTAAAGTCAGGATACAAGCCAGCAGATGGTTTGCAGATTCGGCAACTCTAAACAAACGATAGTGCCATTTTATGAGAGATAAGTAACTTGAATTACTTGTCGAGCCTTCTCTTTTTCGATATTTTGCCAGATTCTCGGGAAGAAGATAGCAATCAGATTTTCTAATTACTTTCAACCACATAGCGTAGTCATTATTTTTCTGCAGCGCCGGGATAGATATAGTGCCGACGGTATCCCTCTCGTACATGACCGTCAGACAACCGGGCCAACAATAAGAAAACATACCGACTTTAGAAATTTTTGAAGGACCGGTGACCAAGCGGCCTCTCGGATTATCATGTTCATCTATTTCCTCATATTGCGTATATGAGAATTTGATCCCATGCTCCTTCATGAATCGGATTTGCTTTTCTAACTTATTTTCCACCCATAGATCGTCGCTGTCAAGGAAGGCTATATAGTGCCCCGAGGCTAAACTCAGAGCATGATTTCGAGCAATTGCGGTTCCTGATTTAGAATCCAGTTTAAAATACTTTATTCTGGAATCCCGCTGTACGAAATCCTTTACAATTTCTTTAGTTTCATCTGAAGAACAATCATCTACAATTAAAAGCTCCCAATTTGTATAAGTTTGTCTTAGTACACATTCAATGGTTCTCCCTATGAACGAAGCACAATTATACGTAGGTGTAATTATGCTCACTAAATCTGTGGAGGAGTTCATGGTGGATTTATATTTGATTCCTATTATTGTGACAGAATGAATTTTTAATTAAACTTTCCTTCTGCCAACAAATGATTAAAATGGTCTATATCCCTATATTTAATAACTTTTGCGGGGTTTCCGCCAACAATGGCAAAATCAGGAACATCTTTTACCACAACAGAACCCATTGCGACTATCGCTCCTGTGCCGATGTGTATATTCCCTGAGATCGTAACGTCGGTGCCTAACCATACAAAGTCTCCTATTGAAACCGATTTACAGGTATCTTTCTTTCCATAAGGTATTGCATCGCCGCCGTCATAGTCATGAGAGCCAAGCATTATCTTACAGTTTTGCCCGGAGTGGAAATACCTGCCAATCTCCACTTTGCCACGGCCAAGTACTCTAAGCCCATTGCTGTGGAAGTGATCCCCGACAGAAACTTCAGCCGCGCTGCTGATAGGGCAGAAACACGATACACCGATCTTTTCGCCGGAAGATTTGCACTGATATCTAAATATTCTTGACCAGAATCTGCCACGAATCTTACGATACAAGGACAGGCATGAATAGATTAACTTTCTCATTGTAACTGCGAGAGATACACCACGTCTTTGCTAAGAAGGACATACCCCAACTCTGATAGGCGTGTAAAATTTTCAGGAAAATTCATATCGTCAATTACGACGTTTACACCTGCATGATAGCACTGATTCAATACCGTAGTATATACTCCAACGGCGTATTTCAGATTTGATATTGAAGTTTCAATATCTACCTCTCGCTGATACTCTATCATACTTTCATCGACATACTTTTTCAGCAATTGAATATCGCTGTATCTCGGGTGAGGACGATATTTCAGAGAGGCTCCCTGACGGGAGATGAATTCAAGACTCTTTACAATAGACTGTAATTCTTCCTCGGTATACTTTGCCAAATAATATTTATAATCGGCATAAGCGTCAGAGTTCCGGTGCTCGGAGGGATTAACCGACATAAATGGGGGGAGTTCAGCCACAAACTGTTCTCTCGGAGCCCTTAAGTCAGACAGAAGTTTTATATAGTAGTCTTCCCATACGTAGGTCTTTGAAAACCTGAAGAATGAGTCTCTTACATAATACAACTTCTCGCCATGCATTACATTGATGTGCTCTACTCCATTCGACTCACAAAAATATGTCAAGGCTGAACTTGTATATGAATATTCATTATAGACTATGATTGCATCAGGCCTATAAAGTTTTATCAACTGGGAATATAAGCCAACCTTGTATAATATCTTGAAGACAAAATAAGGTGAACGAATCAGATAAGGAGAAAGTCTGAGCACGAATCCCAAGTCTCTGAAGGACAGTGAAAATCCGGAGGACCACTCTTCTGTACTTATTTTATACTTCTTTGCAACAGAGTCTGGAACCACACCCTGATGTCCGCTCTTCTCAAGAATTGCCTCAACTTTATAGCGATATCGCGAACGAATACGCTTAATAAATGCCACTAAAATATACAATGGCAATACAAATAAGGCTATAAAGTTGAATACGAGACGCTTCCACCGGCTGACAAAGAGCATCTGCGCTTTATATTGGTAAAACGAGCGCGAGATATCATGCTTTGGCTCAGGAAGTCTCCTGATAAACTCCAACTGTTCGGCAACAGGGATATCAAACTGCCACTTATCTCCCTTTGCCAAAAGATTCATTATTTTATTATAATTCATTCTTCGATAGTCGGTTTATGAATTGTTCGGCGGTTTCCTTATTTCCTGTGCTTATAAAGTTGACATGGTAATCGTTGTCCGCCGCATCTTTAAGAAAATCTCGTTCGTATTGCTTCAGTGAGTCATGCAAGCGAACTTCATCGGTAAAGCTCACAAGCCCATGCAGTGTAACAAGAAATGGTACTGCCATATCTCTACATACGTCAATTGTAGCCGCTGTTATAGGTGTACATCCATGTATATGGACTAAATCGTAGCCGGTGACAGTCTTACGAAATCTACTGAGAGCACAGAACTGGTATATCGTCCTAAGTTTTGTCGAAAGCGGCACAGGATATTTTTTGATGAATTCCAATGCAGCTCTGAATTGCTTCATTGAAAACGATGAGAAGAACTGTGCCCAATTGTTTTTCAATACGTTGAAAGTTCCAAGTCGCATGGCCGGAGCCATTGAGTTTACGGCAAAAACATCCACTTGAGCATCCTCTCCGATATGGGAGGCCATATCGTGTACCATGTAGCCAAATCCCGTCTTATTCCTCATAAAGGCGGGATGCGCCGGACATGTTATGTAGGGTGTGACAAGCAAAACCTTCATTTTCCTAAAATCTCTTTATATAGATTGAGATAGCCCCTCTTCATGCTGTCGTATCCAAAGTTGGTTGCGAAGGCTTCAATCTTTTCAGAATCCCATGTCTTGCGCATACACTCTGTCATCCCCTGCATCAGAGCTTCATCGCTTCGCTCCCCGACTCCAACAGCACTATCTGAATTGCATATATCCCTGAATGCAGGGAGGTCGCAGAACGTCACTGCAGGCTTGCCATATACATATCCCTCTACTATAGATAGTCCGAAACCTTCTGACAGGCTGGTGAGTATCGTCGCATCAGCATCAATATAGCAGTTGTGAACCTCTTTCTTGTCTACCGGGCCGGCAACGATCATATTTTCGCTTAATCCTCGCAAGGATATATATTCTTGTAACGAGTCGAAGTCTCCGCCACCAACAAAGAGGACCTTGACATTCTTACGGATTTCCGAAGGCATCAATGCAAGGGCTTCAACAACTTGTCGCTGATTCTTATTCGGATTTACATTGCCGACAAAAACGAACAAAAAGTCATTCTTATCGATGCCGTATCGTTCTCTGACAGAGTAGTCTCTATCCTTTCGCTGAATATCACTGCCGTTAAGGACTACGGAGAAGGGCATAATTTATCTATACGTATTTAGAATCTTAGAGACAGTGGCAGGCTCTGCACCTTTTGGAAGCGCATAGTCCATAACAAAACTTCTCAAGGTCTCGAGCTCATCGGGATTGTCACGAAGATGCCAATAGTGGACATTTATGACCAACGGGAGGTTGTGCTTGATGCAATAATCAAACATCCTTCTGAGATATGCTCCGGATTGCAAAAGACAAGCGTTAACCTCAAGATGATCAGAATACTTCAGGACTCCGGGCCATGGAATGTTATTTATAAATCTATGCCACCACCGGAATGCGTAGTTATAGAGATTCTTTACCGAAAGTCTTCGGGAAAATTCCAACGGAACAATTCCTGAAAAGTCCATACCATTAGCAACAACAGCATCAAGACATCTTTTCGAGATCTTATTACTTGGAGCAACAAAGCACTTGATCGAATAATCAAGATTATCTTCAAGTTGCTTCTTATACCGTGCAATCTCCTGAGCTAAAGTTGGTTGAGCATCTCTCCACTGCATTTCCGCCAAACGTCGGTCGCCGGCAAATCTGTAATCATGGTTTATACCATGATGCAGTACATCAGCTTTGTTTTGCTCCAATCTATCTCTCAGCCAGTTTGTCAATTCTGAGTTCTCTATAAACAATCTGGGTTCAGTATTTCCCGCAGTATCAGGGCAAGCTCTTTTCGTAGAAACATCCTTCACTGCAGGGATCACCGCAAAAGAAATCGGGAAATCGTTGAAATCCTTGTAGACCGCCTGAATATCTTCTACTTTTGTGAAGAAATTCATATCATCGTCCCTTATTGCCAATTGTATCACTTCCGTAATCCTTTAATAAGTTCTACCCATATCCCCGGACGTATACACAGCAAGGATAGTATATAAACTACTCCAAATGCTATACAGCAAATAAAGGTATATATCCAAGTATTAAGGTCTGATGAAAAATGCTTTACGACGATTGTAAACAAGGCTGCGATAAGTGTGCACGGAAGAATCTTCCATGTATTACTCTTGAGCAAATTCACTTTAATCTCTGAATATCGACGTAGCAGTCGAAACAAAAGTCCCATAGAAATAACTATCGCCGTGACAGATGTCGAAATTGCCAAGCCTTGAACACCAAGTACAAATGGAAGAGAAACATTCAGAACTATATTTAAAATGAATCCGATGCTTGCATTAATCGCCGGTGTTTTGGTATCCTTTAATGAGTAAAATACTTTGGTTAGAGATTCTCTGAATCCCATAAAAATCAAGCCAATACTATACCAGCCTAATAAAATCTGGGTACGCTCTACAGCTTCGGCATCGAACGCACCTCTGGCAAAAGCAATCTCTATAATTTCTTTCTTCAGACACAGAATCAGAGCTGTAAGAGGCATAAGGAACAGCACATACGCCGCTAAGGTTTTGTTAATTCTGATATTTAGACCCGTCATATCATTTTTTGCAGTTGAGTCTGCATACAACGGATATATAATTGTAGCGATTGCAGAGGTAAACAGTGAGATAAACATACTGTTGATTTTTGAAGCATAACTCAGCACCGCTATAGAGCCGACAAAAAGAAATGAGGCAACAATCTTATTGATCATAGCCGTAACTTCGGCAAGACTCGTGCTCCATATCACAGGAACAGACATCTTAAGAGACTTCCGTACATGGGCATTCCTCAAGTCAAACATAAAGCGGAATTGCACATGCTTATTGAATAAAACAAGCAGATATGCGAGTTCAATACAGCATCCGATAAGTTGACCGACGGCAGCAGCGAAGATTCCGTAATGTGAATGCAGAAACAGTATTGATAATATGACTGTAGTATTCAAGAACAAAACTGCAATGGAAGGCCATATAAACTTACCATGAACATTAAGTACTGAGATACAAATATTGGAAACTATTGTACACAATATTGTAGGACACATTATCCTGAGCAACTGCGCCGCCAAGAAATTTGTTTCCGGAGAGAATCCTGGTGCAAAAACCAATATTACATACTTGGCAAAGATAAATATCAAGCCAATAAGAGCCAACGCAAATATTGACAATGTACTTATTAATGCATTGATATATACCTTGCTTTCCTCTACTCCGACATTATGCTTTATGTCGGTATATACAGGGATTACTATCGACCTCAAAGCCACCGCAACAAAGGCAAATAGTATCACGGGGATCTGGAGGGCTATAGTATATGCGTCTATCGCAGCCCCGGCTCCGAAGAAGTTGGCCAAAACGGATTCTTTGATGAAGGATACGGCGTATCCGACACAAAGAATAAATGTCACTCCAAACGACGTCTTTATTAAATTTGATTTCATCGGATATGGAGCAGGCTTTTAATACGATCAATAAAAAATGACATCTGTGTAGGTGGTGCGTATGCAGCCCTCACCTCTTCAAAGTCGTGGGATAAATAGAAACCTGAAAAATTATGCATATTTTCGGCTTCTTTCATTCGCAAATCGTACGGGCGTTTTTCAACAAGACCTTTCAGATATTTCACAGCCTTATCAATATCAACTTTGATTGATGTAGCGTCCAAAGATTCCAGAATGTTTTTCCCTGCTGATGTATTAATAATTACGGCCGACACCCCCTTTGTTGTATCAGTTCCTGACAGCACATTCTGCACCCCCCAGAAATCTCCGATAGTTATATCTGAAAATCTGTGTAAGGTCCGATATCTGCAATCAAGGCAGGTTTCATTAAGAATATAATGCTTACCAAACCAATAATGGAAGAGGTTGAATACGCTCCTTTGATTTATCTTCTTACCATTATCAAATTGCATGGCTACACGAAGGTTGGGCGTACCGTTTTTCCGCTCCCACCCGTGACTTTTATCTCTGAAATTATAGGCAACGAGTTTTGAGTTATTCGTCTTTTGGAGATAGTTTAAATAGTCCTTCCATACCATAGGAGAATTCACTCCATGACAAATAATATCGACAGTCAAGAGATTTTGCCGATTATGGGCAGGACACATTTTAACAAGACCGGCGACTTGGCAAGGAGTTCCGATGAAAAGAATCTTTTCGCCATTCTTCAGACGTCCGATAATTTCTCTAAGAACGCCATTGGTGCTGCTCTGCAAATATTTGGATTGACTAAATTTTCTTATATCAGACAGCTCTTTTGACACTTGATGCTTCAGATTCCAATTCGAGTCAAATAATGCTCCGCAAACAGCAAATCCCTCAGAGATAGCCCATTGTGCTATTGCAGTACCGATACCTCCTGACGTTGATGTCGCTCTGGTGGTATCGTCATTGCACCAGGCGGCATAGCATTCACGGGAATACTCATCTTCTGACTGAGTAATAGGATTCAGCTCGGGACAAGTCCTTACACATAGCCCGCACTTAATGCAAACATCCTCGTCTATTTTGGGAAACTTCTGAAGAGTCCCAAAACTATCAAAGGAGATACATTGTTTCGGGCAAATATCAGCACACGCGGAACATGATGTACACTTATTCCTCCCGGCAAGCTCAATCTTTCCTGTCTGCATAAATGGAATTCAATAAAAAGTCCTTTGAGTAGTCAATGAATGCATCGCCTTGAGCAACTTTACTGTAATCAGTCTTCAGTTGCTCCACCGAAAGCGTATTCAACTTCTCCTGATTTAAGATGACATCTATACCGAAGATGTCTTCCAACTGAACAAGACGTTCATTGGCTATATGTTTAGGCACAAACTTAAAGTTACGTCTGTAGATTATTGAGAATGCCGAACAATGAAATGAATTCGTACATACATACGATGCATTTGAAATCAATCCGACGAACTCCGCAGGGTCTGCATCCTTAATCACGATGTCGCTATTGAACTTATCTAAAGCGTTTAGATTCAGATGCACAACCTTAAAGCCGGTGAGTTGCCTCAATTTTTTCACTGCTTCTACAGCCATTTGGCTAACACTCAGGAAGTAACAGAATATGTATGGTTCCTCGATGTGTGGGTTGACTTTAATATCATCCCAATCCTCTTTGCGAAGAAGAAATACGGGGTCGCAAACGACCGTCGCCTTTTCGTCCACTAATACGGAATTTACACAATGTAAGTTGCCCTTTTCGCGGATTGACACACAATCGAAGTCTCTGATATACGGAGCAATAGTTTCAGACTGAGCTTCAGTCCAGTCATCGGCTATACTTGCTGCATACGAAATCTTACGCGGGTTATTCTTAGTAAAATCCAAAAAATACGTGAGATCGCATCTGTAGTTGAAATTCCAGATCTGATCACTACCCACAATGAAGGCATCTGCTTCAGGAGGATTTGATATAATATCTTTCCTGGAATATTTGCGTTTTGTGAGAGGGATATATTTCTCTATAAACTTCCTGACCTTTGCCTGCTTCTTTCTAATTCTCAATAAATCTTTAACACAGACTATCTGGTAAGCCAATTTTGCGACATCCCTGAGAGTTCTGGGTTTGTGGAAAATAGTCCAACTACGATTATGGCCTACCGGAAGATATTGCAATACCTCACATTCAACGTTTTTTTGTCCGTTTAGAAATTTACTCAATGCATAACATTGGAGAAGGGCTCCCATGTTATTGGCATACTGAGTAGTGAGAGTCAGAATTTTTATCTTATTACTTTTTGCCATCGAGTAAGCCGTTGTGTTATATAGTTTCTGTTTATATATGAGTAGAGAAAGATTAATTGGTAGGCAAAAGTACTGCTACCAAAACTTATACTTTGGAATGACATAGCTATAATCAATACTACTACATAGGGAAGAGTGGTTCGGTCAGCCCGGATAAACGACAAGTACATCGTCAGCAATATTGCAAGACCGAAAATACCATATTTTGCCCAAGTGAGCCAAAATGTAGGTACGAAGGCTCCTCTACCAAGCAGTGGTACATGACGCATATATGCAAAGTCTTCTACATTTGGAGCTTTAAAGCCGAGTATCAATTCTCCCGCATCCATAGACTCAAACAAGTAAATACCGTTCATCAATCGGATATTTGACTCAATGTCGGTATTTTCAATCTTGTTTATTCCGGCTTCAAAATATGAAGATTTCACCAATGCGAATGCAAGACCTATGCCCAAGACCACCACCATAATCCTTGTTCTCATCTTAACCTTCTGTGACATCAGGTAGAGTGCCAGGATTATGAATGACATGAGAATACCTGTTGATGATGTTGACAGGAACATTGATAGTATAATGATTCCGCTCCAAACATAAGTCTTCCGTAACAGCGATATAAAAAGCGGCACCATAAGGAATGTCACAAAAGATGCCGGCTCCCAGAAGAATGACGTAGGTCGGACCACTTCTTCGTAAAGTCGCGTAGTGGCGTCCATAGCAGGCATAAACGGCAATTTAAGAGGGGTTACAATTCCGCCTGCAAATACTATCATGGCTTGATAGACGAGACCTCCGATTGTCATTATTGCCACCCAATTGAGCGAGCCCGCAAACTTCTCAAAATTTATAGCCCGGCATATAGGCAATATGCTTATCGAAATCAAAGCAATACTTATGGTATTATTTAAGAAATAACCGGGAACGGGAATAAGGAGCATTAAGAAAAACTCATGTACAAGTACAAATGCAATCAGGACATTGAGCCATAAAGTCTTAAAATGCTTTCTTTTCTTGAATAATGCCCAAACAGCCAATATGAGAATAAAGATGATATTACCATGAAGGGGCCCATACGAATATCCGGACAATATAGGATAGAGAGCTGCAAAAAGCTCAAACGCCCCTACCTTTTGAAGTTGTAAATATCTGAATATCCTTTTTATCATCTCTTTAAATGCATGATTATATTCCTCAACATCGAATTAGAATATAGCAAGTCGCGCATTCTGTTTATAAATAGATGATAGCGTATGCGCAACTTATCTTTTGCCAAAATCTTAGAAGCTGCGGCCATCCCATGTAATCGGAATTCCGCTAAAAATTTATCCCTCAACGGGTGTGGGCGCATCGGACGCATCAACTGAGAGTTGCCTTTCAGGAGGCTTTCGTATTTTATAGCTGTCGAATTGATATCCGGTTTAACATCCTCTATCAATTTTGCTCCTCTCTCTGTATTGATTATAACCTTGGATATAATTCGATTTTCGCCCTCAATATGTTGAGAATCCGTTTTATCGAAATGATAATCCCCAAGGGTAATATCAGAGACTCTCTCTGCTCTCGCATACCGACACCGATAGCACGAATCACGATAGAGAAGCCCCGTAAGGAATCCTACAATATAATTATTTTCAGGAAATGATTCTTTCAGGACTTCCTTGCCGCGTTTAAAAGCATAGAGACCATACTCCGTCTTATAGCGACTGTTCACGGGGCACTTATCCAGATTCTCTTCAGTCACAATGTGACATTTGCCAAGGTTACCCGATTTCCATTTTTTTACTCTGAAATTGAGCTCTATGCCGCGAGAATCTACACATAAAAGCGATTCTGTAAGCATCTGCTGTGAGGGGACTCCATGGCACACAAAATCAAGTGTCCATAGTTCTTCTCTCAGTTTATTCGGAATCGAAGAAACCAAACCGGCGACCTGACAAGGCGTACCTACAAAAAGTACCTTTTTACCCTCTCTCAGATCTCGTCGGATATCCCTGAATACTAATCCTATATAACTCTGAACATATTTCGATCCCTTGAGAAGATGTATATCAGCCTCTCTGTCAATCCTAATATGTCGGACGTCTGCGCAATCAGTGCCCGAACACCCGTAAACAACGCCTCCCGCACTCAGTATCTGTCGGGAAATAACTGATGCTATTCCACCCGAGGTTGAAGATAATTGCTCCTTAGGGTCTGCTGAACAGGCTGCTAATGCTTGCTGTGGATAGTGAAAGTCCGGTGTTGTATTGTTGGGACAAGTTTTATAGCAAACTCCGCAATCAACACATAATGACTGAGAAATCTCCGGATGCATAAATCCTAAGTCATCCGCAGTCATTTTAATTGCAGAGTGTGCACACACATTGGCGCATGCAGCACAACCGGTACAATCTTCAAACTTACAAATTTCAGTCATTCCACGTTCGGGCAAGATTTACTATTTCTCGCATTACATCTTCGGATGCAGACCTCTGTTCTGCTAATGATTCATTAACCGTATCGAAATCTATTTCAGCATAGTTGATTTCGCCACCTTTATAGTCATCCTCCAACCGATTTTCCAGACCGACAGAGGATAGATAATCAAAAAGGCGTGAATTATCGGCACTCTCAGAGCCTCCGGAGTGCTTGACAAATGAATAGAACGGAGTATTCAGATTCGTGCTGAAAGCAGTCCCATGAAACGAATCTGTAAGCACGACAGCTGCATTATCAATCAGTCCTACAAATTCACGAGGGCCCACATCAAATAGTAATTTTTTTGATTTCGAGCAGTCTTTCCAGGAAACAGGTATATAATATACCGGCAGATTGAGTTGCTTCCCGAGCTGCTCGGCATATTTCCTATAGTAATCTCTATGGCCTATAAAATAGCACAGGATATATTTGCCCCGTTCCATCGACGGATTTATGGCTATTGTGCGCCATTCATCTGCTGAAATAAGTAATGTGGGGTCTAATACCTTCTTAACATCTCTTCCTGTGACAGTTCTCAGCAATTCCGTACCTGAATTTTCTCTGCATGAGAGTACACTGAATTTCCTCAGTTTACCTTCAAGTACACTCTTATCTTCATCAGATAGTGAAGTTGTGCCGAGACTTGGGGCATAAGCCGCTTTCAAGCTATTCTCAGGTGCAAAATCCAAAAACATAGGTGTCAGAGTGTAGCCTCCGGAGACTTTGGGACTCCATGTTTGGTCAGACCCAGTGACATATACATCAAATAAAGGAGGATTCTGCTCAAGCTGAGCCTTATCTCTATAGAATTCAGGAGTTATACAGGTAAAATTCTCTCTGAATGCATCAAAGTATTTGGCCTTCTGATTGAGCTTGGACGAATAGCGATATTTAGTATATATCTCCTTCAAGGAAGTCAAATAATGCAACCCCCGTCTTAACCTTAAACGCAACATCGCTCCTCTCGATTTATCGAATGGAGCCTGATACCGATAGTTAATCAGGAGACAATCATCATCCGGACTAAGAAATTTAGTAAAAGCCTTCAGGGTTGCATATCCCTGAAGCATCGACCCGTAATTGATATAATTGAAGTATGTCAGGATTCCGATTCTTATCATCGACTTTTATTTAGAATCACTTCATGTGTTTTATGAGTTCCTGTGCTTTCCTATATTCTTCGGGAGTGCCAATATCGATCCAAAGGCTCGACAGCGGGTATCTGATTACTGTCTGATTTTCATTCACTAAAGCCTCTATTAAATCTGTTGCGTTGAATACCTCTCCCTCCGGTATATATGCCAGCGCCTCCTTGCGTATAAGGTAAATGCCGGCATTGGCATATAAATTGTACACCGGTTTTTCGGAAACGCCTTTGATATTTCGTCCGTCCAAATCAAATATACCATAAGGTATTGATATAGTATACGGTATGGCGGCTGCCGACATCATCGCTCCATTTTCCATGAAGTGCAGGTAGAAGTCCTCATAATCAATATTGGTCAACAAATCTGAATTCATTACCAATATTGTATCGTTATGGAATTCTTTAACCAGTCTAAGGGAGCCTATAGTTCCTAAGAAGCATTCTTCTTCTACACATTGCACCTTAATCCCTCCGGTGGCTGGTTCACAGAAATGCTCTATCAATTGTTCTTTAAGATAGTTGACAGTCACAGAAATATTACTTACGCCATAGGCTATCAGAGAATCAATATTCTGATCAATAATAGCTTTACCACCCATCTTAAGAAGTGGTTTGGGCGTTTTGAGAGTGAGAGGCCGAAGTCTTTCGCCCTTACCTCCGGCCATTAGAACGGCATCGACGGGCAAACAAGACTTCCTCTTGGTCAAATCTATGACGTCTATTATTTCGTTAGCATCATTAAGATGAGGGACGAGTGTGATGCCTTTCGACCTTATATCTTTTAGAATCGCAATATCAAAGACACCCTTGATAAATGAGAAGTTTTTGTGCATTACATCCGACACCGGGGTAGATAGTTCAGCGCCTGAGATGAGAGCCCTTCGTATGTCTCCGTCTGTTATGGTGCCCACCATACGCCTATTGTCATTCACGACAAAAAGCGTCATAGGTTGAGAATGTAACTTATTTAAAGTTATTAAAGCCTCTATAATAGCTTGATTCTCATTTATGATATAGCGATCGTAACTCATACCATTTCCTCAGACAATAATAGTTCTGCTATCTTCCAATCAAAGAGGGTATCCAAATCTAATGAATGCAATTCATCCATTTCATATTTACGGATTCTTTTAAATTCTGATAACTTACTACGTTTAAGAGAGTCCGGATTTATAACGTACACGGCCCCATTGTATTCCCACGCTTTCGGTGCATCTTGTCGACGACAATATTCTCCGGAGCCCTTTGAAATTTTAAGAAAGCCTTCACTGTTTTCCTCGAAACAATTGTAGTAAGGATTGGAAGATGCCGGCTTAACGCTTACAACCATGTCGATATCCGATGAATACAGCGATAATGCTCTCTTCAAATCTTCATTTTGTCTGAAAGGTGATGTAGGTTGAAGCAGAATTATCGCATCATATTTAATACCCTTACTTTCATAGAAACTCAGGGCATGAAGAAGTACTTCGTAAGTACCTGCTGTATCTGAAGCGAGTTCGGGCGGTCGTACGAAAGGAACTTTCAGACCATATTTCTCGACAACTTCTATTATTTCAGCAGAATCCGTCGTTACGCATATATCCGCATCATCAACAATGGCTCTGGCATTATCTATCGCATAGCATATCAACGGTTTGTCACCTAAACGCTTGATATTCTTATGCGGAATACCTTTGCTACCTCCTCGAGCCGGTATTATGCACAATATCTTCATATTTCAAAACGAATATCGAAAAAACTCTTAGAGGAATATTTTTCTATTTTATATGTTGTGAGAATGTTCACTATATCCCTCAATGTATCGGGACGATAATATGGATTATTTCCTTGCTTGCCGACAAAATCAATAAAATCTTTCGACAGCACAGTGCCAAGCCCTTCCAAGATACTATTTCTGTCGGGAGTACAATTGATTATGGTATTTCCTTGCGCTCTTCCTTTTTGCCGGTTTCCGACATTAAGAGTAGGAATCCCAAAAGTAGGGGCCTCTATAATACCACTTGAAGAGTTTCCAATAATTGCTGTAGAATATTTCATGGCAGTATAGAATCTCTTCCGCCCTAACGATTGAACAACAATTACTTTATCTTCTTTATCGGTAGCCCATTCTTTAATAGCCGCAGCTATCAGGCGACCGTCAGCATCAGAGTTCGGAAGTGTTATCAACAACTTATAATTGTTCAGCACAGTATCAAGCGCTGACAACATCGCTGCGATTTGCTCCGAAGCATTGCCGGCTTCCATTGTCACAGGATGATAGGTGACGATCAGGAATTTATCACCAAGACTTCGGCCCAGGCTTTCTTCAAGTTCCGAAAGAGACAATAATGTCTCCTTTTTTATATTATCGACCCCTAAAGCTCCAACATAGAACACTCTTTCCGGACTCTCGCCCATCTGAATCACACGTTTGCGATATTCTTCTGTCGAAGTAAAATGGAGGTAAGCCATTTTTGAGATTGCATGGCGAATAAAATCGTCATACGCACCTTCTGTAATTTCACCTCCATGTAAATGTGCTATAGGAATTCCTAATATGGAGGCAGCCGAGGCTGCCGCTAACATTTCATAGCGGTCGCCCAATATCACCACAATATCAGGAGAAAGTTCAGAAAGAGCATCAGAAAGACCAATCAAGGCTAAGCCCATCGATTTGACTGTACCAACTGCTGTGTCACTTGACAGCAACATCTCAACTTTTTTGTCGATTACAAACCCATCGGCTTCTATCTCCTTATATGTCAACCCATATTCCGGAGAAAGATGCATATTCATGGCAATGATCTGCAGCGTCACATCAGGATGATTCTTCAGTTCCTTCATCAAAGAACTAAGAATTCCATATTCAGCTCTCGTACCTGTCAGTATGCAAATTTTGCGTCCTGATATCATAATTCAATCAGTTCATCGGCTCCATAAGTACGTTTGGCAACTTTGCCAAGTACTTCATCATACAGCATAGGAGATATACCTGTACCGGGACGTTTTACTGTTATATTATCTTCCGAAAAAATTTCACCTTCATTGATAGCCCTTGCCGCAACAATACTTTTACGAGCTACTGCAATATTTTTTCGTTCTGAATCTGTTACTCTTTTTTCTGTATGACCGATAGCTTCTTCTATATGCCTTATAGAATCAACCATGGCCTTGAGTTCTATAGGATCTAATGATGCCACATGATCAGGCCCGGGCAGCGTTTTATCCAGCGTGAAATGTTTCTCAATAACTGAAGCACCGAGACTAACTGCAGCCAAAGCTACTTCAATACCTTTAGTATGGTCGCTATAACCTATCTTGGTACCAAAGGCTTTCTTCAAAGTCTCCATTGCCAGCAGATTTACATCGGAATAGGGAGTGGGATACTCTGTATTGCAATGAAGCAAGGTTATATCTTGCGTAGATAAGCCTCCTTTATACAGCACATCAACGGCTTGCTCCACTTCTCCTAATGTTGACATTCCTGTCGACATTATAACCGGGACATGCAGATTGGCGATTTTCCGCAAATATGGAAGATTTGTAATCTCACCAGAAGGTATTTTCATATAGTCCATTCCAATGGACGCAAGAAAATCAACACTGTCAAGATCGAATGGCGTTGACAAAAACTTTATTCCTGATTTTTTGCAATAATCATTTAAAGAGACAAAATCCTGAAACGACAGTTCTAATGATTTAAGCATATTCAGCTGAGAATCATCACCGTCATTATAAGACGCCAGATTTTTCTTTTGATACTCAGCCTGCGGAGCATATCGGTTAACTATATTTTGGGCCTTAAAAGTCTGGAATTTAATGTAGTCTACACCACAGACATTCGCTGTATCAATCATCTTAATGGCTCTGTCATATGAACCATTATGATTTACTCCGGCCTCAGCTATAATTAAAACTCTATCCATTTATCTGATTCTTTTTGCAGGAATACCCACATAAGTACCCGCAGTTAGAATATTTTCAGTAAGTACACTGCCGGCACCCAGAATTGTTCTGCCTGAAACAGACAAGCCATTACTTACAATGGCTCCGCTACCGACAAAAACTCCGTTGCCAATACTGCAATCTCCATTTATTAAGGCTCCGGTAGAGATATGGCTGTAGTCACCGATTACTGTATCATGCTCTATGCAAGACAATGTATTTACTATACACCCAACGCCTACGGAAGCGCCGGCATTGACACACGCGTTGTGGAGCACCACAGTTCCTTCTCCGATATGAGCATACCTGGAGACATTAGCGGTAGAGGCTATCACGGTTCCGAATTGTCCTCCACATTCCTTAATGAATTTATGAAGCTCAATCCTTCTTTCGGGGTTCTTAATAAAGCCAAGGGTAACGACAAAATCGAAGTCTTCAACGAATTTTGGAATGGAATCGTCACTACCGACAAATCTAATTCCGAGGCATTCATCTCCCAGAAATTCAGGCATATCAATAATACCTGCAATTTCTACTCCGGAGCTATGAGCCGCCTCGATCACCGATTTGCAGTGACCTCCGCCCCCTACAAGAATCAACGGCCGTTTCACGTTCTCTATCGAGTTTAAGACTTTATTACATCTTTTGATCGAGGTTCTTTCCCTTTTCCTCGTGCACAAAATTAGGTAAGAAATCTTTCAGACACTCCACAACTTGAGCCTTAGTGAAAGTTCTGTCAGAAAATAGCGTCTCCAGAGATTTTATAAATGATTCAACCTCAGCTTTCTGGCGATGTTCAGATTTTGTAATGACTCCAAGAGCATTAAATCTTTCACAATCCGATTCTTCTCCGTCGACAACAAACTCTTCGAAATCTTTTTCGCCGGTTGTATCACTGTTGAAATAGAATACAGGGTAGTCTTTACCGGGCAAATTACCTACTGCAAAGGTCTTGGCGTCTGTATCCGATGAGCATTCATGCTTGCAATAGCCCATTTCACGGACGAAATCATCACATATCGCCGAGAAGGTTTTCATTGATTTTTCCTCCAGTTTAGGGAAAAATACCTCTCCATTATTGCCCAATATGCAGGCGAGCATACATATCTGGCCACTCTCTTCCATAGATACAAAATATCTGCGGACGTCTTTAGGTGCTACAAGCGGTTGATTCTTCATCATTCGATCAAAGAAACTTGCAGGAAGTGAGCCATTGGAGAATGCTACATTGGCAAATCTGGCTGTCGTAACTTTAAAATTCGAACGATAAGCCATTATAAGGTCCTCCATAACCCTCTTTGATGCACCCATTACATTTACAGGATTAGCAGCCTTATCTGTGGAGACACAGAAGAAGTGACGGGGAGGAATCTCACAAAGCAAATCCAAAAGATGCTTTGCCTTAATTATATTGTTTTTAAGTAACGCTTCTACCGAATACTTGTCTTTTTCGCTACGGACGTGCTTATGTGCAGAAAAATTAGCGACAATATCGAATCCTCCGTGATCTCTGAATATATCTTCGAATATTGGATCGGCAAAGTCAAGTGTATACGTCAAATATGTTTCAGGCACCTCGATGTCCGAACTTGAACGAAGATCTCGAGTAAGTTCTGCCAATCCATTCTCATTGAGATCTATAACAACTAACTTGCCAGGACGAAATTTTAGTACGGCTTTAATAAATGAGGAACCTATAGAACCGGCACCACCTATAACCAGTACGGATTTACCCTCTATTTCTTTGGTTAATCTGTCGTGATTACGACAGATATCTTCATTAAACAGGCTCGTCTCTCGCTCTATTACAAACCGTTTTACAAACTTATCTAAATCCATAATTTTCTATATTCACACCCTCTCCACATCATTCGGGTCGATGGAGACCGTGGCGCCGCCTAGCATCGAGATGCTGACGGTGAGGCGGTGGGTGCCGTCGGAATTTTTCATTATTTCGCCTTCGAGGCCTTGGAAGTGGCCGCGGATAACTCTCACATTGTCACGGATTTTATATCGGGTCGGCTCGAAATACACGGGGGTGTCTGACTGGCCTAACATAAATTTCAGTCTGCGGATATCGGTGTCGGGTACGGTGGCGGCGGGGGCGTTGAGGGTGCCGGTGTTGGCGCTCCTGTTGACCATAAACCTGCTGATATATGGCAGTGAGACTATTTCGCGACGCTGCTTCTCGGTGGTGCGGATGAATACTACCGACGTTATTACGATACGGTCGATCATTTTGCGCTTGCCGTTCTTCCATACATGCATCTCTTTTTGGGAGGCGACAAAGCTTTCGTAGCCGAGTTTCTGCAGTTTTTCCGACACGGATTTCTCGTGCCGCGGACCGACTACAGCCACGTACCATTTGGCTTCCGGTAAGCCTACGGCGCCGTCAGTGCTCAAGGGCTCTGCCGTAACACGATTGGTTATCAATCCTTTAGACATTTTTAATATAGTCTCAGTGACAATGGCTGTCAAACAAAATATTTATAACTCTCACAAAGTTACGAATTTATTCCTACACTCAATTACTCGGTGTTAATTTTTCTCAACAATTTTTTGATAAGAAAATGTTACAGCGCGCCGAGGGGCTTATTCTCAATTCATTGGCTTAATTCTGCTATATTATTACTATTTTTGCACTCTAATTCATCAAAACTCTTAATTTTAGCGGTTTATGGAAATACGGTCTCTCGGCAATATTGATTTTGATACTCTTTTCGAGGCTTTTGAGAGTGCTTTTGGCGACTATGCGGTTAAGTTTGAGAAGGAGGAGGTGCGGGCGATGCTCGTAAGGCGCGGTTTCAATCCCAATCTTTCGTTCGGGGCTTTCGACGGCGACAGACTTGTGGCTTTTATCTTCAACGGCACGGGGATGTTTGAGGGTGTGCCGACGGCTTATGATACCGGTACGGGTACTGTGAGCGGGTATCGCGGACGCGGTCTGGCAAAGGAGATTTTCAGCTATGCCCTACCCTACTTGCGCGAGGCGGGCATCAGGCAGTATGTTCTTGAGGTGCTTCAGGACAATGAGCGGGCTATCTCGGTATATCGTGCGGCGGGGCTTGGCGTGCGCCGTGAACTCAAATGTTTCAGGCAGGAGAAAGCCAAGGTAGCGGTATCGCGATTTGCCGACGAATCGGTGACGGTGAAAGTCATCGGGACCGATGAGGTGCTGAGGCATAGGGATTTCTGCGACTTCAAGCCTTCGTGGCAGAACACCGGCGAGTCGATAGTGCGGGCCGGTAATTCGGTGATATGCATCGGCGCGTATTCAGCCGGCGAACTCGCGGGCTACTGCGTATTCGACCCGGCGACGGGCGATATCACTCAGATAGCCGTCGGTGGGCAGCATCGCAATCGTGGCATCGGGAGTCGTCTCTTAGCCGAGACTGTTGCCCGCATAAGGTGCGAGGGTATAAAGGTGCTGAATGTCTGCGAGAGCGACACTTCGCTGGCCAAGTTCCTGATTTCGCACAATATACCCGAGAGTCTCTGCCAATATGAGATGAGCATGCAGATATAGTTCATCGGTGAGAATCAGTTGTTTATCGACATATTAAGGCTGTTTATCTATACTACCCGTTCAGGCGAGATTATTATACCTATCTTTGCGGCAACAACATCGAAAACATCACAGATATGAGAAAACTGATTTTTATTCTAACGGTACTTATCGCGGCTGCAGGGTTGAATCTATCGGCACAAGAGCCCCAACGCCGTCACGCACCGGTTGATATCAAGACTCTGACTTATCAGCAGACCGACGAAGTGCGTAATGCGCTCGGACTCGACCAAAAGCTCTTCGACAAAGTATATAAGGAATACAAGAAATACAACGAGGCTGTATATGGCAGCCTCACCCCGCAGCGTCAGGGTCCACCTCCCGGGGGCGGACACCGCGGTCCCGGAATGGGTGGAGGCCGTCCGCATGGCGGTCAGCCCGGCATGGGCCACAACCACGAGGGCCCTCGCATGCGCCCGGGAGTCAATCCCGAGGAGCAGGCAAAGACTATAGCCAAGCAGGAGGAAAAGCTCTCGAAGGCAATGAAAAAGATACTGAAGACTCCCGTAGCTTTCGATAAATGGCAGAAGATACGCATGCGTCAGATCGAAGCGGCCAAACCGAAACCTGCGCCAAACAGACCGCATAGATAAGATTTATTAGCTATCTTTGTACTCCAAAACGATTTAATCAGTACAAATGGCTAAACAGGAATACATACTCAAAAACCGGGAGTGGCTCGAATCTACCGCAGCCACTCCCGGTGTCCGTCTTCTCGATAAGGGAATCTACTATAAAGTAATCAAATCGGGCAACGCATCCGCCCCGTCGCCCAACCGCGGTAGCGTGGTGACCGTGCACTATACCGGCAAGACTATCAACGGTAAAACTTTCGACAGCAGCCGTGGCGGCGTAGCACCGGCCTTCCGTCTGCGCGAGCTCATTCCGGGGTGGATTATCGCCCTGCAGAAAATGCACGTGGGCGACCGCTGGGAAATCTACATCCCCGCCGAGCAGGGCTACGGTAAGTTCAGCCAACCGGGAATACCCGGCGGCTCAACGCTGATTTTCGACATCGAACTTTTAGGTGTAAACTGATACGGGCGTCAACCGACCCCGAGAAGCGATACAATCCGAGGCAGAAGCGGAGTGATACCGTCGTTGACTACGACGGTCCGCCGAGGCCTCGGTTCGTTTTCGGGTATATCGTAAGCCTGCGAGGCTATGCGGGCCTCGACCTGAGCGCGCGTGCAGCTGTTGCGCTTCATCACGCGGGCAATGCGTATATCTGTCGGAGCCGTCACTTCCCACTCTTCATCTACAATGCGGTTGAGTCCGCTCTGGTAGAGAATGGCAGTCTCAACGAAGCACAATCGCTCGCCGAGACTCTCTGTCCACGCAAGCAAATCGGCCCTCACGGCCGCATGTACAATGGCATTGAGACGCTCAAGCATGAGAGCGTCGGCAAAAACTATACGCGAGAGTTCACGGCGGTGTATCACGCCGTCGGCATCAACAGTCGTTTCGGAAATTTCTTCTATGAGACGCCGCTTAATGGCCTCGTCGGCATCCATAAGGGCCTTTGCACGGCTGTCGCAGTCGTACACAGGGTAACCCATTGCCGCAAGTATGCGGCTGACAACCGACTTACCCGAACCGATACCGCCTGTAATAGCTATCACCGGCATAATCAGTGGCGTTCAATGATATACTCCGCGCTGTCGGCCGAAAGATACACATTCTGATACTTGGGCGGAACGTTGAGCAGCTGCAGCTTGACGTTGGTCGACTCATTGCGCTTAATAGTGCGATAGTCGGCCACAACTCTGAAGTGGCTCTCGCCGCTCTTATACTCGCTCAGCGGCACCATATAGAATACGTCGATCTGAGCGGGGAAGGTGATGAGCTTGATATCGTCGGGCACATTCACCGGCTCGATTACCACTTTGCGGCTCTTGAAGATAAGCGGCTCCACCTCGAAAGTAATGTCAATACTGTCGGGAATTACGCGCGAACCCTTCGGGCCGATAAGGCGAACGCGTCGCGTAACGGTCTCCTCGATATCGGTGAGGCGTACGGGTTCGGTGGTGACGGTGTGAACGTTGTCCGGAATAACGTTGTCGGCGGTAAACACAAGCGCCGAATCGGCCGAGAGGCGCGGGCGCCCTACAAGTGCGGCCTGCGGACCGGCCATGACCTTATAGTCAGGCTCGATAAGCATACGGAAGCCGGCGTGAGTCGTAAAAGGGATTACGAGCGAGTCGGGCGAAACCAGATTGACCTGCGAACCGCCCGTAGCATTGCGCACAAGGCCTTTCAAGTCGGCCGAGGAGAGCCTCATTGCGTTTCCGCTCCGAAAAGCGCGGAAGTCGACATTTACCGTCGGCATATCGCCTATACTCATCTTTATCAGCTGAGTACCTTTGGCATTAAGGCTCACGGAGAGTGCCTCGGGGCCCTTCGAGATAAGAGTTATCGAGTCGGGTACATGGGTGATGCGCAGAGGCATGCGCACATCGTACTGCTCCTCCTCATTGAGCGAAAGCACACCCCACAAGATAGCCGAAATGACCACAAAGGCCATAAACATCATTGCGTCGCGCCCCTTCTGGGAGCGCAGCGCAACGATAAATTTTCGGTATATGCGGGAGAGTGAGGAGCTCATAGCTCGTCAGTCCGTATTATTTCTGTTCGGAATTCTGAGTAGCCTGGTTTGCATCGTCGGCGGTAGGATATACCGAACCCTTGTCGATGCGGAGAGTCACGCCGTTGGCAACTTCGATAAGGAAAGTAGTATCCTTCACTTCCTTGATAGTACCGTAGATACCACCGGCGGTCACCACCTTGCTGCCTTTGTCGAGGCTTTCGCGGAATTTACGGATTTCCTTCTGACGCTTCTGCTGAGGGCGAATCATGAAGAAGTAGAAGATTACGAAGAGGGCTACAATCATCAGGATGCTGCTTAAGCCGCCACCCTGCTGGGCCTGGAGAAGGATGAAATTTGTCATCGTATTAAACTGGTGTTAAATTATTTCTTATTCATAAGACCTTCGTCGTTGAAGAGCTTGATTACCGACGAAAGTATGCCGTGGATAAACTGGCCGCTGCGGGCGGTGCTGTAGTCGTTGGCAATCTCGATATACTCGTTGAGAGTTACGGGCACGGGTATCGAGGGGAAGTTAAGGAGCTCGGCAATGGCTGTCATCATTATCACGATGTCCATGAATGCCAGACGCTCGGTATCCCACTGCTTGGTGTCGATGAAGCGGTCGATATACGAGCGGTATGTCTCACGGTTATTCACCACGTAGTCAAAGAGCTGCGAGCCGAAGATTTCGTCCTGACGGTTCATGAACTTGGGCAGGAGTTCAATCTTGCCTGCGGTCTGAGCTGCGTTTGCGCTGTCGTCGTCATCGTCGTCGGCGCTGCCCGAAGCGTAAGAGCGGCGGATAGTCTTGAGCACGAAAGTACTCATTATATCCAGGTCGTCGTTCCAGTACACCGACTTGGTCTCGAGAGCCTCGGCGAGTTCGTCGGAGGGCACGATTACATTTCGCATCATCTCGCGCCAGAAGTTGGCATCGGTAGCGAAATCGCCCGCCGGAGTCTTCATATACTCGGCATAGGCATCGGTAGCCATGATTTTGTCGAGGAGACCCTGGAAGAGGAGGTCGCTGTCGCGCCATGAATCGGGATCGGCTTCGGGATTTTCTACGATATATTCCTCAAGGGGTTTGCAGTCGCGGAGAGCCTGCACGAAGAGGTTGTCCACAAATCGCATATTCGGATTGAGGTCTTCGGCAGAGGGCACATACTTATTGCGGTTAGCTTCGAGGCGCGTTGCCTGCAGGTGCGTTATGTGCACGGGGAGCATGAGCAGCGCGTGGTAGAGGCTGTATGCAAGCGAGAGCGAGTTGTCGAGGTCTTCGCGGGCACGTATATATGCGGCACGGGTATCGTCGAACGAGGCAAGTGTCTCGAGGAACATCTTCATACCCTGCTCGAATCCTACGTGAGTAAACGACTCGTCGTGGCGCAGTGCGCGCTCCACGCTCTTGCTCTTGCGGATAATGGTGTCGAATACGGTATTCCAGAAGTTGATATCGTCGGTCATTTCGAGCTTGCGCTTACGCTTGTACTCGGCGTAGACAATCGACGATTTTACGGTGTTGGCAATCTCGATGAGCGAGCTGTCGAAGATTTTCAGACGGTCGTGACGGCCGGCGAGAGCTTCGGCGATAGCCGGATTGGAGCGCATGGCCTTGGCCACACGGTTCTTGATCAAAGCGGGGTCAGGCTCGAGGCTCGCACCTGCTCCGCGACCAAGCGGGAGAGACGACAATTTGAAGAGGAGAACAATCAGGTCGAGATAAACCGAATAAGCAAATTGTCTGTCACGGGAAGCCTCCTCCGGATTAGGAGCCTGTTCGAGTTTGAATTCGTTGCGGGTGAGGAGGTACGAGTATAGAATCTGTATCGTCTTGATTCTTATGAGACTGCGGTTTATCATAACTTAAAAAGTGCGTTCTTTTTGAAATTGCGATGCAAAGTTACGCAAAATTCTTCAACATTGTCTTCCGTGAAGGGTTATTCCTTATCCTTTTTGTCGCTTTGAGGTGCTGCAAGCGGATTCCAACCCTGTGCTTTGAGGGGGAATTCACTGCCGTCGCGGGTAATCATCGCCTCGCCGAGCTCGGGTTTGGTGATGTAGCCTATCATTTTCACGCCCTCGAGTTTCTCCACCTTGTCGTGGTCGGTGAGGGGTACGGTGAAGAGGAGTTCATAGTCCTCGCCGCCGTTGAGAGCGGCTGTCACGAGGTTCATATTAAGTTCCTCGGCCATTACCGCTGTCTGGTAGTCGATAGGTATGCGGTCTTCGTAGATGCGGCAGCCGCAATTACTTTCCTTGCATATGTGCATGAGCTCCGACGAGAGACCGTCGCTGATGTCGATCATCGAAGTGGGGCGAATGCCGTTCTCAGCAAGAGCCTTGATGATGTCGCGACGGGCTTCGGGCTTGAGCTGACGCTCTACAAGATACTCCTTGCCGGCGAAGTCGGGCACGAAGTCGGGCTGTCCGGCCGAGGCCACCTTCTCGCGTTCGAGGAGCTGTAGGCCCATATAGGCTGCTCCGAGGTCGCCGCTAACGCATATAAGATCGGTGTCGTGAGCACCGCTGCGCTGCACGGCCTGCCCCTTGGGAGCTTCGCCGATACAGGTGATAGAGATGACAAGTCCCTGACGAGAAGCGCAGGTATCGCCTCCCACTATGTCGACACCGTATTCCTCGCACGCAATGCGTATGCCGGCGTATAGCTCCGTCATGTACTCTACGGTGAAGCGGCTCGAAACGCCGAGCGACACCGTAATCTGCTTGGGAGTCCCCCCCATGGCATATATGTCGCTGAAGTTCACAATGGCCGACTTATATCCCAGGTGCTTGAGGGGTACGTAAGTAAGGTCGAAGTGAACGTTTTCGAGCAACATGTCGGTGGTGACAAGTATATCTACATCGTTGTAGTGGAGTATGGCGCAGTCGTCGCCGACACCTTTGGCGGTGCCTTCGTGTACGGCTTTAAGCCCCTCGGTGAGCCGGTCGATAAGACCGAACTCGCCGAGTTGCGATATTTCAGTTTGCTTTTCGCTCATGGATTTGTCGTAAGTTCAATATATCAGATGCGTTCTACCATAGCCTTGACGAGGGCTTCTACGGTAGGCTGAGCCTTGAGGGCTGCTTTCTGCACTTCTTCGTGCGAGGGTACTTCGGTGATATCCTTGCCGCCGAGGTCGGTGATCACGGAGATACCGAATACACGCATGTCGGCATGACGGGCCACGATAACTTCGGGCACGGTGCTCATACCCACAGCGTCGCCGCCGATTACGCGGAAGTACTCATACTCTGCGGGGGTCTCGAATGTAGGACCGGTAGTACCTACATACACGCCGTGCATAAGGCGGATGCCTTTCTCTGCAGCGATAGCGTCTGCGAGAGCGATGTACTTGTGGTCGTAGGGTTCGGTCATTGCGGGGAAGCGCGGACCGAGTTCCTCGTAGTTCTTGCCGCGGAGGGGATTTTCGGGGAAGAGGTTGATGTGGTCGGTGATAACCATCACGTCGCCCACTTTGAATTCCTTGTTCATACCGCCGGCAGCGTTCGAAACGAAGAGAGTCTCAACACCGAGAGCCTTGAAAACGCGTACGGGGAAGGTAACGGTCTTCATATCATAGCCCTCATAGTAGTGGAAACGACCCTGCATGGCAATGACGCGCTTTCCGGCGAGAGTACCGAAGATGAGGTTGCCGCTGTGGCCCTGCACTGTCGACTGGGGGAAGTTGGGGATTTCTGCGTAGGGGATAACGAGTTTATTTTCAATATGGTCTACGAGCGAACCAAGGCCTGTGCCAAGAATAATGGCTGTCTTGGGCATCTCACCACCGCGTTCGCGGAGATAGTCGGCGGTCTGTTTGATTTTTTCGAGCATAAGAGTTTCGTGTGTTTATGTTTGGTATGTATAACGCGACACGCAGGGTGTCGGTTCGGTTCAGACGATAGATTTCCGGGCCTGCTCCCAGTCGTGAATGAGTTTCTCTATCACTTCTTCGAGCGTGGGGTCGGAATCGGGATTGAGGAAAGCCACCTTTATAGGAAGATAGCAGGTAGATGCCTTGATATCGTGCGGGAAATACGGATTCGCCGCCATACGCACCGCATCTTTCTCGGTAGTCACCAGCAGGCGCTGCGAACCCTTGAGACTGCGGTAGCGCTCGAGCAGGTAGTCGAGGTCTTTGCGCGTGTACTGGTGGTGGTCGGCAAATATATCAACCTTCACCTTGGCCCCGAAGCTCTTGAGATAGCGGATAAACGGGCGCGGATTGCCTATGCCCGCCACGGCGAGAATCGAGTCGGAAGGCGTGAGCCAGTCGAGGTAGGGAACTCCCGTGGCAATGTCGGGAAATACCGGGCTCAGCGGCTGATACGCCAGTTTGGTAAAGAAAAGATACTGCGAGGGGAAAAGGTCGTAGTCCTTCTTCACCACACGGTAGTCGATAGGCGACAGATTTTCGGGGCACTTGGCCACGCACACAATATCAGCACGGTTTATGCCGCGGGCAGGTTCGCGCAAGCGTCCGTAGGGAAGCATGTGGTCCTTGCTCAGCGGATGGTTGTACTCCGTGATGACTATCGACACCGCCGGTTTCACATAGCGGTGCTGGAAGGCATCGTCGAGCACTATAAGGTCAATCTTGGGGTCGAGTCGCAGGAGCTCGCGTATGCCGGCCACACGGTCTTCGCACACGGCCACCACCACCTCACCGCCGAACTTGCGGTATATCTGGTACGATTCGTCGCCGATATCGCGGGGCATGGAAGTGTGGCAAGCCATGATGAAGCCCTTGGTATCGCGACGATAGCCGCGGCTGAGGACTGCCACATGACGCTTGCGGCGGAACGACTCCACTATATATTCTACATGCGGAGTCTTGCCGGTACCGCCAACGGCGAGATTGCCGACACACACCACAGGTACATCGAATTCCACTTCCTTGAGCAAGTTCCAGTCGAAGAACTTGTTGCGCATATAGGTGATACCGCCGTAGAGCTTTGAGCTCGGCAGCAGCACGAGTTTGCCAAGAAGCGAATTCTGTTTCATCGGTTAAATGATGTGTCGAGGGGTTATTCTACGGTTACGGTCTCCATGCGGGCCTGAACGGGATTCATCTCACGCAGCGATTTCACTATCGAAAGCATGCGGAGTGTCTCCTCGTCAAGACCGGCATAAGCCTTCACGGCATCCATGCCGCCGGCTTCGCGGATGATGCGTTCCCAAATCTTTTCGTCGACACGGGGATAACGCACAGCATGGTCGGGGTCCATATCGAGGTCGTAAGCCATAGCGTAGATTGCCTCCTGAAGCGAACCGAGGTGGTCGACGAGTCCGAGTTCAACGGCCTTCGAGCCAACCCACACGCGGCCTTCGGCAATAGCCTTCACTTCATCCTGAGTCATGCCGCGGCCTTCGGCTACACGGCGGGTAAAGAGGTCGTAGGTATTCTCGACACTGCGCTGCATTGCAGCGGCCATCGAGGGAGTCATAGGAGCGACGGCGCTGAGACCGACGGCGTTGGGATTGCTCTGAACAGTGCTGAAAGTCACACCGAGTTTATCGGTAACGAGACCCGAGAAGTCGGGAATCATACCGAATACGCCTATCGAACCGGTAAGAGTGGTAGCGTCGGCAAAGATAGTATCGGCACCACAACTTATATAATAGCCGCCCGAAGCTGCATAGTCGCCCATTGACACATAGAAAGGCTTGCCCTTGCTCTTGAAGTACTGAAGGGCCTCCCATATCTGTTCGGAAGCGAAAGCGCTGCCACCGCCCGAGTTGACGCGGAGCACAAGGCCCTGCACCTTCTTGTTGTCGGCGAGCTTCACGATATCGCCGGGGACAACGGCACCCGAAATTCCTTCTTCGCCGGCATCAACGATATCGCCCACACAATAGTACACGGCGATATGATTTCTTTCGGGAGATGATTCGGAGCGCGGACGAGCCGAGAGATAGTCGCGGGGAGTGATGAAGCGCAGCTCCTCGTCGCTGTCGATATCGGTAATATCTTTCAGATAATTCTCCACCTGACGTTCGTAGAGGAGATTATCGGCGAGACCATCGTTTACAAACTCGGGAGCCTGCCATGTAGCCATTACATCGGAGGCCCAGATGCGTATACTATCGGCCTGGATATGACGGTTGGCGGCGATTGCGCCGTAAGTAAAGCCCCATATCGAGTCGACATACTGCTGCATCTGCAGGCGAGCGGGTTCGCTCATAGAGTTGAGGATGTAAGGCTCTACGGCGCTCTTGAAAGTACCCACCTTCACAATCTGCATCTTCACGCCCGCCTTGTCGAGCAGACCCTTATAGAACGGCACCATAGCGCCTACACCGTGGATATCCACTGCACCCATAGGATTCAGGAATATGCTGTCGGCAGCCGAAGCGAGGAGATAGTCGCCCTGAGTATAGCTGTCGGCGTATGCAATCACCGGCTTGCCCGATGCCTGACGGAACTCTACGATAGACTGCAGGAGCTCCTCGCGGGAAGCGGTACCCATGCCCGAACCTCCGCAATAGAGATAGAGAGCCTCGATATCCTTATCGTCGGCAGCGAGGTCGAGCGCGCGAATCATATCATCGAGCGTCGGCGTATCATTGTCGATATTCTGAATGAGAGCGAAGAAATTTTGCTTCTGAGCCCTCTCGGCAATGTTGCCCGAGAGGTCGAAGTAGAGAATCGACCCGCGCTCCACCTTTACGGCAGAGTCGCCCGCGCTACCAATGGCCACACCGGCCACCATTATTCCGCCGACTACAGCAAGAGTTATTGCAACCCAGATACCGGCAACAGTGCCGAGCATGGATATGAAGAAACGTTTCAGCATTGCAAAAGTGTTGGATGTTAACGATTTAAAACAACATACTCTAAAATGAGCAACCCGCGGTCTCTGCTCAAGAGACCGCGATACCGCTCATATTCCGTACAAAGTTATATAATAATTGTCAACGCCACAAATTTTTATAAATGATTTTAGAACCCGTTCTGCAGATTTTCACTAACTTTGCACCAATTAATTTTCAACTCTAAAATGGAAAAGATTCAAGTGGTAACTAAGGGCGTGCTCAATTGCGTGAGCAACGCCGAAATCGAAGCCCTTCGTCCCGAAGGCGTATCTGCTCTCTCCAAACTCGTCGACGGTACTGGTGCCGGCAACGACTTCCTCGGCTGGGTGAAACTTCCTACCGAAACTCCCGCCGCTCTCCTCAACGACATCAACGCAACCGCCGCTCAGCTCCGTGAGCTCTGCGATGTAGTGGTAGCTATCGGCATCGGCGGCTCATACCTCGGTGCAAAGGCCGTAATCGAAGCCCTCGGCAATTCTTTCGCCGCTTACAAGAACGACGGCATCAAGGTACTTTTCGCCGGCCAGAACATCGGTGAAGACTACACCGCTGAACTTCAGGAATATCTCGCCGACAAAAAATTCGGTATCATCGTTATCTCCAAGTCGGGCACAACCACCGAACCCGCTATCGCATTCCGCATCCTCAAGGAGCAGCTCGAGAAGCAGGTAGGTCACGAAGAAGCAAAGCGTCGCATCGTGGCTATCACCGACGAAAAGCGTGGCGCTCTCCGCTCGCTCGCCAACACTGAGGGCTACAAGACTTTCGTTATCGCCGACAACGTAGGCGGTCGTTTCTCCGTGCTCTCGCCCGTAGGCCTCCTTCCTATCGCCGTTGCCGGATACGACATCAAGGAACTCATGAAAGGCGCTGCCGACATGCAGAAGGCAACCCTCGACGGACAGTGCGACGCAGCTCTCACATACGCTCTCACCCGCAACGCCCTCTACCGCGCAGGCAAGAAAATCGAAATCCTCGTAAACTACAATCCCAAACTTCACTTCTTCGCTGAATGGTGGAAACAGCTCTACGGCGAAAGCGAAGGCAAGGAAAACAAAGGTATCTTCCCCGCAGCTGTCGACAATACTACCGACCTCCACTCCATGGGACAGTGGATTCAGGAAGGCGAACGCTCTATCTTCGAAACCGTTATCTCCGTTGCCAAGTCGGACCGCGAACTCCGCATCCCCTTCGATGAAGCTAACCTCGACGGCCTCAACTACATCGCAGGCAAGCGCATTGACGAAGTAAACAAAATGGCCGAACTCGGCACCCGCATCGCTCACATCGACGGCGGTGTTCCCAACCTCCTCATCGAGCTTCCCGCCCTCTCAGAGTACTACCTCGGCAGCCTCATCTACTTCTTTGAAGCAGCTTGCGGTATCAGCGGCTACATCCTCGACGTAAACCCCTTCAACCAGCCCGGCGTTGAGGCTTACAAGCGCAATATGTTCGCGCTCCTCGAAAAGCCCGGCTACGAAAAGGAAACAGAAGCAATCCGTGCCAAACTCTCTTGACACCGAAGCCATTAAAGCCTCAGCCGAACGCCCCGGACCTATCGGGGTGTTCGACTCCGGCTACGGTGGCCTCACTATACTGCGTTCGCTCCGCAAGGCTCTCCCCGACGCCGACTTCATATACCTCGGCGACAACGGCAGGGCGCCTTACGGTACGCGTTCGTTCGAACTCGTCTACAGCTTCACGCTCGAAGCCGTACGCTATCTCTTTGCGCGCGGATGTCACCTGGTGATACTCGCCTGCAACACTGCTTCGGCAAAAGCACTGCGCTCAATCCAGCAGCGCGATCTGCCGCAGATAGACCCCAACCGCCGCGTACTCGGCGTGATACGTCCCACTGCCGAAGCCGTGGGCAACATCACCCGCTCGGGAGCCGTAGCTCTCGTCGGTACACCCGGGACAGTCGCCTCGGGGTCGTACGATATGGAACTTGCCAAACTTTTCCCCGACGTAAAACTCTACTCCCACGCGTGCCCCATGTGGGTACCATTGGTAGAGAATATGGAATCGGAAGGCGACGGTGCCGACTACTTCGTGCGCCGCGACCTTGAGGCAGTCCTCTCGCAATCGCCCGACATCGACACGCTCATCCTCGGATGCACACACTACCCTCTCCTGCTCAACAAGATACGAAAATACGCCCCGGAGGGTCTCACAATACTCCCGCAGGGCGACATTGTAGCCGCTTCACTCACCGACTACCTCAAGAGGCATCCGGAAATCGACAGAATGATAACTCGTGGCGGCTCGGTAGACTATATCACAACTGAATCTCCTGAGAAATTCTCAACTCTTGCCGCAGTATTCATGGGCGACACCGTAAATGCACGGCACGATACTCTCTGACAATTCTCAACACCCAACTTTTCACATGAAGCATCACTATACTACCGCAGGCACATGCTCTGCGGCTATCGACTTTGATATTGACGAAAACGGAATAATCCGCAACATCAAATTTCATGGCGGCTGCCCCGGCAATACTGTCGGAATATGCAAGCTTGCCGAAGGCATGCCCGCCAAAAATGTTGCGGATAATCTGCGCGGAACCGATTGCCGCAGCCGCGGCACATCGTGTCCCGATCAGCTGGCGAAGGCTATCGACCTCGCTCTTGCAGAAGCTTAGTAAGACGCTTGCGCACAGGCTCGTCGTAGAATCGCAGGGCGAGCCAAGCAAGCACTACTATCGCCACAAAGAGGCCGACGCACACCGGCCACACGCCGGCAAAGGTAAGACCGTTGGCCCACACCCATGCGTAGAAGAGGTACATAATAGGATAGTGTACGATATACACGGGGTAAGATATACGGCCGAGAAATTCGCAGGTCGAGGTCGAAAGTTTGTCGGTAGTATTACCGCACGCACCGAGCCATACTATCGCGGGGAAGAGTATCAGCGTGCAGGCCACGTCGTACACGCCGTTCCAGATTGAAGGTTCACCGTTTACCGAACCGACGTAGGGACATGCCATAGCGGCACATATCAGCAGCGAGCAAATCCAGAATGCGCCCTTGATACGTACGGGGCGGAAGTCGCGGGTAAGAAGCAAGCCCATTGAGAAGGAGAACGACAGGCGGAGAAATCCTCCAATCCAGCCATAATCAGCCATAGACCAGCCGAATCCTATATGATAGGCTCCCGAAAGATTGGTGAGCGCGCCCACTGCAAGACCGGCGCCCGACACTGCCACCACACCGGCAAGTGCCTTGGTGGAAAGGCGGCGAAGAACAAGGGCATAGAGAATACTGCCGATATATTCGAAGAACAGAGACCATGCGGGGCCGTTGAGCGGGAACATTTCGCCGTTGCCGCGGACTTCCGCACAGCAGCCGGGATAGGCCGGAATCATGAACAGTCCGAGAAGAAGTGCGAGAAGCACATTATGGAGCGGCACGGGAGTACCATCCCACTGCACCGAGCCCTGCAGCAGATAGGCTATGGCACCGAATATCACGCTGAACACCACCATAGGCTGCAGACGTATGATACGGCGCAGCAGGAAGTTGGCGTTAGTCATTCCTTTAGACCAGCGGTCGTCGTAGGCATAGCCCAGGACGAAGCCCGAGAGTACAAAGAAGAAGTCGACAGCGAGATAACCGTGATTCATATTCTGGTCGACAGGACTCGTGGCGAATCCTTCGAAGAAGTGGTACCAGATGACCATTACCGCAGCTACGCCGCGGAGGCCGTCAAGAAGTTCATAGCGTGGTTTCATAGAGTGTGTTGATTGGTATCAGAGTTTTTACGGTGCAAAGTTAGCCTTTTGTCGCGTCAGAAATATTGACGCAGGTCAAAAAAGCTCGGCACGTATTCGACTCAGAGTAGCCGGCGCAATGCCTATATAGGAAGCGATATCCGACAGACGGGCGCGTCGGCACACCTCGGGAAACTGCTTGGCAAAGGCACGGTAGCGCTCGGGCGCAGGCAGCGACAGCCTCTCCTTATGGGTACGGTGCAGGCGTCGGTACTCGTTCTGATGATTCACGCGGGCCCAGTGTGCAAGTTCAGGCTCGGCCTCAACGAGTCGGTTAAATTCTTCTACCGATATTTCGTAGGCGAGCACACTCTCCACGGCTTCCACATATTCCTCACTCGGGCGCCCGTAGTAGAGTTCGTCCATGCTGAACACTATCGAGCCCTCGCAGGTAAAGGAGGTGGTGATTTCCTCTCCGTCCACTATCCAGTAGCTTCGGGTGATGCCCTTCTCTATGAAATACGCCTTACCTCCGAGGGCGCCCTCGAAAATCAGGCACTCCCGCTTGCCGAATCGGCGGGGTGTAAGGTGCTCGAGCAGCTTGCCGAGAGTGGCATCCGACACGGGCCAGCACCGCCTTATCCAGGCAACGACATTTGGCATATCATCAGCTTTCACCATGGCTAATCTGTTTATATCGGGGGCATTTCGAGTACGGTGCGAAGTATATTCAGAGCCTCGCTCACCGACGGAACTTTAGAGAACATAAAGCTGCGGCGGCCCTTGGGGTTGCGCACCTCGACACGCGATATGTTGTTCTGGAGATAGTTGATAAGGCGTCCGAACATCGGCGACTGATAATAGGCCTGATTCTCCTCGCCCACAAAGTACACGTACATCGCACCCTGCTTGAGCGCCACTTTCTCAATACCGAGTCGCTTGGCGAGACGGCGCAGACGTGGCACGAGCAGAAGCTCGCGGGTCACGTCGGGTATGCGGCCGAAGCGGTCGCGCAGTCGCGACTCAAAGGCGTCGAGCTGGTCGTCGCGCTCAATGCTCTCAAGCTCCTGATAGAGCGAAATTCGCTCGCTCACCTGAGGCACATAGTACGGCGGCAGGAGCAGCTCGAGGTCGCTCTCGATAGTGCAGTCGGCCACAAACTCTTCGGGACTTTCGGTGGTCTCGCCCTCGGCGAGTTCGGGGAATTCTTCGGTACGCAGCTCTACGACGGCCTCTTTGAGGATTCGCTGATACGTCTCATAGCCCAGATCGGCAATGAAACCGCTCTGCTCTGCCCCGAGCAGGTTGCCGGCGCCGCGTATATCGAGGTCCTGCATGGCGATGTGTATGCCCGAACCGAGGTCCGAGAAACTTTCGATTGCCTGCAGACGGCGGCGTGCATCGGGCGACAACGGATTGCCCGGAGGCACCATGAGGTAGCAGAACGCCTTTCGCGACGAGCGGCCCACACGCCCTCTGAGCTGGTGCAGCTCGCTCAGACCGAAATTCTGCGCATTGTTGATTATTATGGTATTGACATTGGGCATGTCGATACCGCTCTCCACTATAGTGGTAGCGAGGAGTATATCGTAGTCGTGAGCCGAAAAATCGTTGATAGCCTTTTCGAGCTTTTCGGGCGGCATCTGCCCGTGCGCCACTATGGTACGCGCATCGGGCACGAGCTTATGAATCATCGCTTCAAGGTCGTAGAGGCCCTCGATGCGGTGGTTGATGAAGAATACCTGACCGCCGCGGGCAAGCTCGAAGTTGATAGCTTCGGCCACAACTTCATCGCTCAGCGCGTCGACCTGCGTGATGATAGGATAGCGGTTTGGCGGCGGAGTGGCAATGGTGGAGAGGTCGCGGGCGCCCATAAGGGAGAACTGGAGCGTACGCGGAATAGGTGTGGCACTCATAGTGAGCGTGTCGATGTTCACCTTGAGCTGACGGAGTTTTTCCTTGACGGCAACACCGAACTTCTGCTCTTCGTCGATAACGAGAAGTCCGAGGTCTTTGAATTTCACATTCTTGCCTATCAGCTTGTGCGTACCCACCACGATATCTATCTTGCCGGCCTCGAGGTCGGCGAGAATAGCCTTGGTATCTTTAGCTGAACGCGCACGCGAGAGATACTCCACGCGCACGGGGAAATCTTTAAGACGCTCACTGAATGTATGGTAGTGCTGATAGGCGAGCACGGTTGTAGGCACGAGCACGGCCACCTGCTTGCCGTCGGTAGCGGCCTTGAAGGCGGCGCGGATAGCAATTTCTGTCTTGCCGAAACCCACGTCGCCGCATATCAGGCGATCCATGGGGCGCTCGCTCTCCATATCGTTCTTCACCGCCTGAGTGGCAGTGAGCTGATCGGGAGTATCCTCATAGATAAACGATGCCTCAAGCTCATTCTGCAGATAGCTGTCGGGCGAGAACGCGAAACCTTTCTCGTCGCGACGCGCCGCATAGAGTTTTATAAGGTCACGCGCAATATCCTTGAGTTTCGACTTGGTGCGCTCCTTCATCTTCTGCCATGCGCCCGAGCCGAGCTTGTTCACCTTGGGCGGCACACCCTCTTTCCCGCGGTACTTGGCGAGCTTATGGAGCGAATGTATTGATACGAGGAGTATATCGTTGTTCTGATAGATGAGCTTTATCACCTCCTGCATCTTGCCGTTTATCTCCGTGCGGAGAAGTCCGGCAAATTTTCCCACGCCGTGGTCGAGGTGCACTATATAGTCGCCCGGTTCTATCTGGCCGAGTTCTTTGAGCGAGAGCGCGAGTTTGCCGTTGCGGGCACGCTCGCTCTTGAGTGTATATTTATGGAAGCGGTCGAAAATCTGGTGGTCGGTAAACACGCACAGCTTCGCCGTATGGTCCACAAAGCCCTCATGCAGAGTGCCGTCGACGGATTCAAAACTGATATTATCGCCGCGGTCTGCAAAAATTTCGTTGAGGCGAACAAACTGCTTGGGGTTGTCCGAGAGTATGCAGAGGCGATAGCCCTCTGAGGTAAAGCGCTTGAACGAGTCGGCTATTATATCGAAATTCTTATGATATACGCCCTGCGGAGTGCAGTCGAAGGCCATGGTCGCCGAGGCTTTGCTCTTGGCAGGAGTGCCGTCCTCTCCAGGCTTTCCGGCTGTAAAGGCAAGGCGGCTGAACGAAGCTAGCTTCCGTTCGAACTCATCGGGGTCTATCACAAGGTCGACGGCATCGGCATCGCCGTCCTCGGTCAGCAGAGTGTACGCCGACATGCCGGCTTCGGCTATGGCACGGATACGGCCCACGGTAAGACTCTCGTTGCGGAGAGCTATCACCGACCCTTCGTCTATAAAGTCGAGGAGCGATTTCTTACCCCCTCGGCGAGTCATGTTGGCCGTTACCTCGAAGGAGTCGAGGCGTTTTTCCGAAAGCTGGGTCTCGACATCGAAAAGGCGTATTGAGTCAATCTCGTCGCCGAAAAAGTCGAGGCGCACGGGCAGCTCCGCCGAGTAGCCGTAGATATCGAAGATAGAACCGCGGATAGCATACTGCCCGGGCTCATACACATAGTCAACCTCTTTGAAACCGTTCTCCTTCAGCCACTTTTCTACGTCGCTCATCTCTATGCGAGAGTCCTTGCGGAGAATAAGAGTATGGGTATCAAGCTCTTCACGCGAGGCGACGCACTCGGCAAGCGCGTCGGGATAAGTCACTACAAAGAGCAGTTTACCAGCCGATATTCCGGCAAGCGCCTCCGTACGCAGAATCTGATTGGGAGGGTCAGGCTGACCGTATTTGATATCGCGCTTGAAGCCCGAGGGCAACATTGCCACGCACTCATCGCCGTTCAGCCTGCACAGGTCGAAGTAGAGATAGCCCGCGTCGTCGAGGCTGTCGCCCACGACTATCACGGGGTGCTTGGTGTCGAGGCCCGAAAGCATAATGGCTGCCGAAGAGCCGGCAAGCCCTGTAGCCGTGCCACCTTTGGTTGCGAGCGATTTGAGAGCCTTGCAGCGCGCTGCAGGCATCACCGCCTTGCGTATATCTTCGAGAGTCATCAGTCGGGAATCTAAATTATACGGGCTTTAAAACCTTCTTTTGTCAGAAAACGGAGCACATCCTGCCGGCGGTCGCCCTGAACGAGTATCTCTCCGCCACGTGCCGAACCGCCCGTGCCGAGCGTGCGCTTGAGTTTGGAAGCGACTTCGGCAACGGCATCGTCGTCGAGGGTAAAGCCGGTGATGATAGTCGCCGATTTGCCCGCGCGGCCCTTACGTTCAAATACAATATCGAGGCGTCCGCTCTGTGCGGGCACCTCGCCGGCCGCTGCGGGTGCGGCCTCTGTCGTTTCTTGCTCTTCGGCGTCAGGCATAGTCTCGCGAAGCGAAGCCAGACGGTCGAGCCAGTTTTCTGATTGCATTACTCTAAATCTTCGTAATCAATAGTATCTGTAATTGCAGGAGCGAAATGCGCCTCAGAGATAGCTCTGAGCAGCGAGAGGCGTGCACGGTCTTCCACAGGAAGTGTGGCCGTAAACATCTCCACAGAGTCGGCGTTGCGGTCTTTAGCCTGCAGGAAGCTGTTGGCGGCAAGCGCAATGTTCGACTCTTCGTTGCCGTACGATTCGCCGAGTCGGAGCAGCAGCAACGACAGGCGACACATACGGTCGACGCTCAGCGAGCTCCCGGCAGTACCGAGAGCAAGGCTGTCGCATATTTCCTGGGCCTCGTCGTAGTCGCCGTTCTCAAAAGCGAGTTCGGCGTCGTCGAGGGGCGAAACTTCGGTGCGTGTGGAGCAGGCAAATGCCGTGAGCATCAATGCCGACACAAAAAGGTATATAAGTTTTTTCAAGACCTTATACTATTATTCTGCTGACGGAGGTGTCTGAGTCTCGGATGCCGGCTCGGTGATTACTTCGCGGAGGCTCTGACCGCCTGCGTTCTGCCAATCGGCTTCTCCGGGTTTATCTGCTCCGGCAACTGTGATATCGTACTGCTCCGTTACATTATCGCCGGCAGGAGTATCTACATGAGATTTGGCATCGAACCATCCTATGTAATACAGTGTGCCTACAGCGATTGCAGCTACGATAATCGCTATGACTATCCAGGCCCAGAGACCTGATGATTTGCGTGTTGAAGGTGCCATAACAGTAAGTTTTAAAAGTTGAACGTTACCATTAAAACACCGTCCGTCCGCTTAATGTTCTCAGAGGTTTTCTACCTTATCGTTGAAATCATACATAAGGAGAGCGGCCTGAGCGGCTTCGGTGCCCTTGTTTCCGAGCGAGCCACCTGCACGGTCGAGCGCATCCTGCTCGCAGTCCACGGTCAATACACCGAAAATCACGGGGATATCGCATTCGCTGTTGAGGTGAGTTATACCCTGAGTCACACTCTGGCATACATAGTCGAAGTGGGGTGTTCCGCCACGGATTACACAGCCGAGAACTACCACGGCATTATAGAGACCCGAGTCGATGAGTTTCGAAGCGGCGAACGTGAGCTCTACCGCGCCGGGTACTTCAAAAGTATCTACATCCTCATCGCTGAGGCCCTGACGCTTGAATTCCTCAAGAGCGCCGGCCATGAGAGGTTCGGTGATATGACTGTTCCACAGTGTACGTACCACTGCCACGCGCATATCGCGGGCTTTGGCAAAAGGAGATGCGGGTGCGTAGGTTGACATATTATTATATTATATTGTATTGTAAATGGTTAAATTTTCTGCCACTTCGCAGCGATGCGGCTTGCGGCATCATTGGCCGAGCGGGCAGCAGCTCCTATTATAGCCTCGCGGGTGGCGGCATCGGGAGCCTCGAAAGCGTCGACACAGAGATTGCGCTCGGCTATCGCCGACACCACACCGGCGGCTGCTCCGGCATTCCAGATAAGTGTTGAGCATATATCGGCGGGAATGTCGACACTGCTCATCTCCTTACCCGTATAGTAACTTATGCGGTGGGCAGCCACGTCGACCGACACCAGCGAACGGCAGTAGAAGTCGATATGCTCGTGATAGAGACTGTCGGTATTATCTATGCCGAAGATAAGTTTGAGGTCGATATTGCGGGCTATCACCACATTGGCAAGTTCGAGATTTTCGAGTATCGCGGGCATCACCCTCGTTACCCTCGGCTCCTGTATGGGCAGAAATCCGGGCATATACACAAGCACGGCCTTGCGCTCGGAGCAATGGCTCAGAAACGACGAGAGGCGTGTACGCATACGTGCATCGAGCGCATAATGTCCTCCGAAGAGCACTATATCGCCCTCATCCACCCGCGGCCATATGATGTCGAAGCAATCGTCGGGATACTGCTCGTAGCGCGTAATGCTCTGAGGGACAGTCTCGGCACTTTCAGCCACGAAGATATTCACGGGAGTACGGCCCTCGGTAAAACGGTCGAGCGAAGTCACATCGACTCCGCTGTCGGTAAGGTAGCCTGCCAGAATGTCGCCTATGGGGTCGTTGGCAGCCTCAGAAGCCATTATCACATTAAATTTATTTCGCGCGAGGATAGCCGCAGCCTCAAGCACACGTCCGCCGGGCATGGTGCCGAGAGGATTTCCCTTGGCGTCCAATATCATATAGAGAGCGCACTCTCCTATACAGATTATCTTCTTCATCGCCCTTATTTTTTAGCGCGGGCAGCCGAGCCGAGATATCCTCCGTGGTGACGCTTCGCGTATTCAGACGCGGTAAATCCTATGGCCTTCATCACATTTACCACCAGCACGTCACCGATTACGGTCATCATAGTAGTGGAAGTGGTCGGAGTAAGTCCGAGCGGACATACTTCGGGAGCAGGAGCAGTGAGGAGAGTAAAATCGGCAGCCTGAGCGAGAGGACTGTCGGCAACTCCCGTGATAACAATTACAGGAATATCCTCATACAGACCATGCAGAAGGTCGACGAGCTCTATTATCTCGCGGGTCTTGCCACTGTTCGATATCAGAAGAACGATGTCGTTGGGTTGAAGTACGCCGAGGTCGCCGTGCTGAGCCTCACTCGGATGCAGATTTACGGCAGGAGTACCTGTCGACGAAAATGTAGTGGCAATATTCATGGCAATCTGCCCGGCCTTGCCCATTCCGGCAGTCACGAGCTTGCCGCCACGGCGGTGCACCCGTTCTACAATAGCCTCAACAGCCTGATTGTAGGCATCGCTCACCGGGATAGCGAGAATAGCCTCACTTTCAGCGCGAAGAATGTCGCGCATAGATTCTTTAACGTCCATACAAATGCTTCATGGTTAAAAAGCGATTACAAAAGTACGCATTTTATCCGAAAGCACAAATTATCAGTTTACGAACGTTGGTATGAATTGGATACCGAGCACAGCGGCAATCCTGAAGAAACTGGTAAGTTGAATATCTGCCTTACCACTCTCTACTCTGGCAATATAGCTTTGCTCTCTTCCGAGCTTTTCTGCCACCTGTTTCTGTGTCAAGTTCAGTTCTTTACGCCTTTCACGAAGCATATTGCCATAAAACCAGGCCAGCGACTCTTCGTTAAACTCCTCTCGTGAGCGAGTACCAAGAGCCCCATACTTCTTATCGAGCATATCATTTGCGGTAGGAAGATTCTCTATATTCATGTCGCAAATATAACTAATTCGTTATATCTACACAAGTAAAAGTCATGTTTTTTACACAATATCTTTACCCCTCCCCCATTTTGGCATATTCAAGCACGGTGGGCGATTCTACATCCACACCGTATTCGGTGGCGCGGGCGAGGATAGCACGGGCGAGGCGAGGTTTCAGATCTTCCGGGCAATAGCGGAAATAGGCTTCGGCGGCACGGACATGTGCGGCATCGGGCATAGGGTACTCACGGCGTTCGGGAAGACCGAAAACGCTGTCGGGTAATTCCTTCTTTTCTTCGTAGGAGAGTCGGTCAGACATGGCGAATAAGCTTTTGTGTTGAAAATTTATTTTGCTTTTTGATGAACTAACGCCCGCTGCGGGGCGGATGTTCGCAAAAAAAACCTTAACTTTGCATCCGAAAACATTGACACATATGAATTCTTCTTTCGATATGGTGGCCAAGACCTTTCAGGGACTGGAAGGTGTGCTGGCCGAAGAGCTCCGCGGTATCGGAGCTGAAAATGTGCAGGAAGGCAAGCGAATGGTATCGTTTACCGGTGACCTTGCAATCCTCTATAAGGCCAACATGTGCTGCCGAACAGCGCTTCGCATCTTAAAACCATTTTATACTTTCGAGGCCTCGGACCCCGACGAGCTCTACGCCCGCGTCAAGGATTTCGACTGGTCTACTTTGATGAATGACAGTCAGACCTTCGCAATCGACACGGTAGCGTTCAGCGAAGAATTCAGACACTCGCAGTTTGTTACCTATCGCGTAAAAGACGGCATCGTGGACTGGTTCCGCGACCGCTATGGCGACGATCATCGTCCCCGCGTACGTCTCGACGGCGCCGACATCCTTCTCAACGTACACATTTCGGGTACTCGCGTCACCCTCTCGCTCGATTCGTCGGGCGAATCGCTCCACAAACGCGGCTGGCGCAAGGCTCAGACCGAAGCTCCTATCAACGAGGTGCTTGCGGCCGGTATCATACTCATGACCGGCTGGCGCGGCGAAACTCCCTTTGTAGACCCCATGTGCGGCTCAGGCACTTTTGCCATTGAGGCTGCAATGATTGCCGCAGGCATCAACCCCGGTATTTACCGCAAGCATTTCGCATTCGAGAACTGGCCCGACTTCGACGCCGAGCTCCTCGATGAAATATATAATGACGACAGCAACGAACGCGAGGTGACCGTACCTATCGTGGCTGCCGACATCTCGCCCCGTGCCATAGCTATCGCTACAGAGAACGCGAAGAGCGCAGCCGTGGCCCGCTACATCACTTTCGAGACTCGCCCCATTTCGCAGTGGACCGAGGCTCCCAAGCCCGCAGGCGTACTCGTCACCAATCCTCCCTACGGCAAACGCATCGGTTCTGACGACATGAATGCCCTCTACGATACCATAGGCCGCGTGCTCAAGCATGTATTCACAGGCTATCACGCATGGATTATCGGCTACGAGGATGTATATTTCCACGAAATCGGACTCGCACCCTCTACAAAGGTTGCTATTAATAATGGAGGTCTTGACTGCGAACTTCGCGAATATGTGATTTTCGAAGGCAAGAAAGCCGACTTCCGCGCTGCCGGCGGTCGTATCTCCAATGAAAATCGCGAGGAAAGCCGTCCGCGCAAGGCCGACCGCGCACCCCGCAAGGGTGCTTTCAACGGCGACAAACCTGCTCGCCGCGAAGGCCGCCCCGAAGGTCGCTCAGAAGGTCGTTCCTTTCGCAAAGAGGGTCGCTTTGAAGGCCGCCCCGAGGGCCGTCCCTTCCGCAAAGACCGCGACGCTGCTCCCGTTCGCTTCGAAAAGAAACCTGCCCGTAAGTTCGACGAAGCGGAAGAACCCAAGAAGGAGCGCCGTCCGTTAAAACTGGACCGTCTTGGCCGTCAGCCGTCTATCCCCGCAGAGAAGACGGTGATTATCTCACGTCCCTCATGGCGCGTGAGAAAAAAAGACCAGAACAACGACAATAATACCGACAACAACACAAACTCCGATAAATGACACCTACTATCAACGTGCTGCTCCTCGGCAGCGGCGGCCGTGAATCGGCAATTGCATGGAAACTGAGTCAGAGCCCCCGTATGGGCAAGTTTTTCATCGCTCCCGGCAATGCGGGTACTTCTGACTTCGGCACTAACCTCAACATCAAGCCCACCGACTTCGATGCTGTGTATGCCGCTGTAAAGGAGAATGATATCGACCTCGTGGTAGCCGGCAACGAAGACCCTCTCGTAGCAGGTCTGCGTGAAAGCCTCGAAGCAAAAGCTGCCGCCGACGGCCGTAAGCTCCTCATCATGGGTCCCGGTGCCGCAGGTGCCGCTCTCGAAGGCTCCAAGGACTTTGCCAAAGCGTTCATGGGTCGCCACGAAATCCCCACAGCACGTTATTTTACTGTCACCGAAGCCAATGTAGCCGAGGGCGACGCTTTCCTCGAAAGCCTCAAAGCCCCCTACGTACTCAAGGCCGACGGTCTCGCAGCAGGCAAGGGCGTGCTCATCATCGACAATCTCGATGAAGCCCGTCGCTCGCTCCGCGAAATGCTCGCAGGCCAGTTCGGCAAAGCATCGGCAAAAGTTGTCATCGAAGAATTCCTCACCGGCATCGAATGTTCCGTATTTGTCGTTACCGACGGCAAGGGCGGATACCTCGTGCTTCCTCCCGCCAAAGACTACAAGCGTGTGGGCGAAGGCGATACAGGCCTCAACACAGGCGGTATGGGTTCGGTATGTCCTCCCCCCTTCTGCACCGACGAATTCATGGCTAAGGTCGACGAGCGCATTATCAAACCCACTGTCGAAGGTCTTATTAAAGAAGGTATCGACTACCGCGGATTCATATTCCTCGGCCTCATAAGCTGCGGCGGCGAACCCTACGTGATTGAATACAACGTGCGCATGGGCGACCCCGAGACCGAATCCGTGATGCCCCGCATCGCTTCCGACCTCCTTCCCGTGCTCGAAGCTGCTGCCGCCGGACACCTCGGCGACGCCACCGTTGAAGCCGACCCGCGCACCACTGTAGCCGTAATGGCCGTATCGGGCGGATATCCCGGCGACTATGCCAAGGGCAAGAAAATCACAGGCGAACTTCGTCCTGCCGACTCTATCGTATTCCACGCCGGAACACGCACTTCGGCCGAGGGCGACATCGAGACCGCCGGCGGACGCGTACTCGCTGCCGTAAGCTACGGCGATTCTATCGAAGACGCTGCCGCTAAATCATACAAGGCTCTCGCCGACATCAAGTTCGACGGAATGTATTTCCGCCGCGACATCGGCAAAGACCTCCTTTGACAAGCCGCTGACAAATCTTTCCGGACTCTGCCGTGCGACTCAACCTGCTCCTCAACCTCTGTCACTCGCGAGCTTTCAACATCGCATTAGCCTTCGCCGCGGTCATCGCGGCGGTGGCATTCTTTGTGACCGGCCACACCGTACCTCTCACAGGCGACAAGGGACTCATCCTCCCCTCGGCCAACACGTGGATTCTGGGCATTGCCGCCGACTGTGCCGCAGGTATCGCCGGCAGCGTGGTCACTACAGTGATCATGCTCATGCTCAACAAAGTATTCAACGTACTGCGGAGCATGACGTCGCTCTACATCGGGCTCTTCGCCCTCATGCAGCTGGCCACGCCCGACCTCTTCACGCAGTTCTACTCCGGCACATTGCTGGCCATAGTGGTACCGGCGTGTATCTTCCTGCTTTTCAGCTGCTACCGCGACCCGGGCACAACCCGACATATCTTCCTGATATTCTTCCTGCTTTCGGGTTTCGGCACCACCCAGTATTGCTTCTTGCTGTACGTTCCGGCATTCCTCATCGGCTGTGCTCAGATGCGTATATTCAACGCCCGCACGGTTCTGGCGGCAATAATGGGTCTGATAACACCCTGGTGGATTCTTGCAGGCTTCGGCGCTATCGACCCTGCCACATTCACCCTCCCCTCGTTCTACAGCATCCTCTCCACTATCAATGCCGAAGACACCTTGCTTCTGCTCATCACGCTCGGCACTACGGCCGGAATAATGCTGCTCTTCTTCGTGCTGAACTTCATGAAGACGATAGCCTATAACGCCCGAGCCCGAGCCATAAACGGCATGTTCATAGTCATTGCGCTCACCACCATTGCGGTAATGGCTATCGACTATACCAACATCCTCTCTTATATACCGATGCTCAACTTCTGTGCGGCGCTGGAGGCCACCCACTATCTCTCCACGCACCGCGCCGATCGCTCGGTTATCGCCATTCTAATACTCTATGCGGTATATGCCGCCCTCTTCGCATGCCAAATAATCATATAAGACTCATAATTGAGGACAATATTCCTTTTGTAAAAGGTATTCTCGACCCATACGCCACCGTGCGCTATCTCAAGCCCGAGGAAATAACCAACAAGGTGCTGAGAGATACCGACGGTATGATGATACGCACACGCACCATATGCAATGCCGAGCTCCTGGCAAAATCTGATGTGAAGATGATAGCCACTGCCACCATAGGCATGGACCATATCGACACCGACTACTGCCGCGACCACTCGATATTCGTATGCAATGCTCCGGGCTGCAATGCTCCCGCAGTAGCTCAATACGTGTTTGCGACCCTCCTCAACGTCATCAACCGCCCCCTCGACACCTACACCTTAGGAGTTGTCGGCGTCGGTCATGTAGGCGAAATCGTAGTCCGCTGGGCCGAAGGGCTGGGCATGAAGGTGCTCAAATGCGACCCTCCCCGCGAGCAGGCCGAGGGTTCGGAGGGCTGGACCGACCTTGAGACCATTGCGCGCGAAGCCGATATCATCACCTTCCACACACCTCTGACCAAGGAGGGCGAACATCCCACATATCACATAGCCGACGAGGCTTTCTTCAACAGCCTCCGCCGCAGCCCTATAATCATCAACAGCGCCCGCGGCGGCATTGTCGACACTCAGGCACTCATCAAGGCCAAGAAGCAGGGCAAGACAGGTCCGCTGATTATTGACTGCTGGGAAGGCGAACCGACCATAAACACCGAGCTACTCGCCCTTACCGACATCGCCACTCCCCACATCGCCGGCTACTCCAAAGAAGGAAAAATACGCGCCTCGCAGCTCGCGCTCGATGCCATGACCACCTTCTTCATGATGCCGCGCGTCACTATCGACGGTCAGATGCCGCCCGCTCCCGCGCAGACAGTGAGCAAGCAGGGCGTCCTCGACAGCTACGACCCCATACCCGAATCGGACGCTCTGAAAGCGAAGCCCGAGGAATTCGAGAAAATACGTAATTCATACCCCCTCAGGCACGAGGCTCCGCAGGGTTCCGACAACTTTTAACATTTAATAAATAGATATATACGGCTCATTTGACGGCTATTTCGTAATTTTGCCCCATTATGCAAGTGAATCTCACCATAGACCGCGGAAACACAGCGCTGAAAGCTGCGCTCTGGGACGGCGACGGGCACATGCTCGTAGCCTGCAAGGGCGATGAATCGCTTCCCGCAGGAGAACTTGCCCGCACTCTGCTCGTCAAGGCGGGGCTCCCGGCGGATACTCCTTTCGACGCTGCGGTCTACTGCACGGTAGTTGCTTCCGACAGAGCCGAGGACATCGACTCGCTCACTCCTCTCTGCCGTCGGCTCACCGACCTCAACAGCAGCACCGAGATGCCCCTCTGCATAGACTATGAGACGTGCGCCACACTCGGTGCCGACCGCATTGCGGCAGCTCTCGGAGCGATAGCCGTAGCGGGCTCCGACCGTCCGCTCCTGGTGAGCGACATCGGCACGGCTGTCACCTACGATTTCGTGCGCCCCGGCAACATCTTCAGCGGCGGCAACATAGCCCCGGGCATCGACCTTAGGCTCCGTGCCCTCGCAGCCTTCACCGACGCCCTTCCCGCCGTGACGAGCGACGGCGGCGACATACCCGTATGGGGTGTATCCACGGCTACAGCCATGCGAAGCGGAGCCGTAAGAGGTGTGGCCGCAGAGCTTGAATACTACCACCGCGCCGCCGGCCAACGCGCCCTGGCAGTACTCACCGGAGGTTCGGCCGAACTCCTCATCAATCACGACCTTATCACATTTGACTACATATATGACCCTTACCTCGTGCACAAGGGTCTTTACAGCATCATAAAGCAATGAAAATAAGCAGGCTTACGGCGATTTTCGCCATACTTATCGCCGCTTGCACCAGTGTAAGCGCACAGAACGGAACCATGACCCCGTACTCAGCATACGGATACGGCGTGCTCCGCGACCACGCAACCTCGGCCCAGCGAGCTATGGGTGGCGTAGGTTATGCCATGAGCTCGGGGCGCCAGACCAACGTAATGAACCCTGCCTCCTACGCGGCTATCGACTCGCTTACGTTCCTCTTCGACATGGGTATCGACCTTACGAGCCTGTGGCAGAGCGAAGTTCACGACGGCGAGAAAATCAGCGACAAAAACTTCGGCGGTGGTCTCGACTACGTGACCATGCAGTTCCCCATTTGCAAATACATCGGAGCTTCGGTAGGTCTTCTACCCTTCTCCTCGGTAGGATATGCGTTCGGTTCGGAGATTGAAAACGGTATCGACTCCCGCCAGGGCAACGGCTCTCTCAACGAGCTTTATGTAGGCGTGGCAGGCCGTCCCTTCAAAGGCTTCAGCATCGGTGCAAACGTATCTTACCTCTTCGGCAACATCATCAACGAGACTTACGCCATGATTTCGTCGACACAGAGCTCTCTCTTCCAGACTCAGCTCGAAGTGCGCGACTACCGCCTCGACTTCGGTCTGATGTACGGCTTCAACCTCAACCGCAACGACCGCATGACCTTCGGCGTAACCTACAGCCCCGCCAAGACACTCCTCGGCAATGCCCGCCAGGTATATATCGACACCGCCCTCGACTCCGGCCCCCAGTTCTCCGACGAGCACAAGCTGCGCGGCAACTACTCGCTGCCCGAAACATGGGGTGCTGGTATCAACTACAACTTCGACCGCAAACTCATGGTTGAGTTCGACTACACCTATCAGCCCTGGAGCAAGTGCAAGTTCAGAGGCTTCGAAGGCGATCCCCAGCTTCAAAAATATGCCGACCGCACCAAGATGGCGCTCGGTCTGCAGTACACTCCCGACTTCCGCGGCAGCTACTTCAAGCGCGTAAACTACCGCCTCGGTGCTTACTGGAACGACGACTACCTCAAGCTTCAGGACAACCGCCTGCGCGAATACGGCGTGACATTAGGTTTCGGCATCCCCGTGCCCGGATTCAAGAGCCTCGTCAACCTCGGCTTCGAGTGGAAACACCGTCAGGCAAATCCCGATCCTCTCGTGAAGGAGGACTACCTCAACATAACTATAGGTATCAACTTCAACGAGATGTGGTTCCGTCAGAGCAAGATTTATTAATCTCCTCGACGTGAAGAAACGGTCAACACTAATGAAATGGTTGCCGGCGGCCATCGCGGTCGTCGGCCTTATTGTGTGGATGCTTATCCCCGGCAAACCTGAGGTGAACCGATACGTGCCCAACACCGGCGACGGCTACACCACTCCGACCATGGCCACCACCGACGTATCTACCTTCATCAGCGACTCCGGCTACACCAAATATCACCTCACTGCCGACCTCTGGCAGCTCTTCGAGGATGCCGACGAGCCCTTCTGGCGCTTTCCCGCGGGCCTATACATGGAGCAGTACGACAAAGACATGAAGCTATCGTCGAGCGTGGTATGCGATTCGGCCACCTACCTCTCGCGCAAACGCGTATGGCAGCTCGACGGAAATGTGATAATGGTAAACACCGATGCCGACAGCTTCCTGACGCAGCAGCTATTCTGGGACCAGAACGCCCGAAAGATCTACAGCGATTCCTTTATCCACATCGTGCGTTCCGACCGCACTATCGAGGGCTACGGCTTCGAGTCGGACCAGAGCATGAAGTACTACACCGTACACCGCCCCACGGCCATTCTCCCCGCCGAGATGAAGCGTGAAAAGGATAAGGACAAAACCGTGCAGGACTCCGTGCATCCCGAACGCACCGAAGCACCTCGCGAGAGAGCTTCGGAGAAAGCTCAGACAGCAAAGACTCTCCCCACATACGAAGTCGAAGACTCTCCCGACAAACCCACAAAGCGCCGCCGCAATCTCGAACCTATTGAATCAAAGCCAATTCGCAGAAAATGAACGTCTGGATAACCATAACTCTTGTATCACTGATTTTCTCGGCTCTCTTTTCAGGAGTCGAAATGGCATACGTCACCTCCGACCGCGTGCGAGTCGAGCTCGACGTAACCCGCGGGGGATTTATCTCGCGTATTATCAAGCGCTTTCACGATCATTCCGAGATATTCATCTCCACCCTACTTGTCGGCAACAACGTGGTGCTCGTAATCTACGGTATGGGAGCCGCCGCTCTCATAGAACCCGTACTTTCCAACATCTACCCCAACGAATTCTTCATCCTTGTCTGTCAGACCCTTATCTCCACTTTGATAATACTTCTCTGCGGAGAGTTCCTGCCCAAGACAGTGTTCGGCATCAACCCCAACACCTCGCTTAAGATATTCGCCCTGCCCGTATATATATTCTATATCATACTATACCCGATATCGGCCTTTACATCCTGGCTGTCAAAGGCTCTCATGCGCCTCGCAGGCATAAAGGACACGGGCAAGGCACTCCAGCTTATCACCGTAGGCGAACTCAACGACTATCTCGAAGAGACTATCGACGACATGGAGGAGAAGAAGCAGACTGTGGAAAATGAAGTGAAGATTTTCCGCAACGCGCTCGACTTCTCATCTACCCACGTCCGCGATTGCATGATTCCCCGCAACGAGATTGTGGCCGTAAACATCGACACCACCACTCGCGACAAACTCGCCGAAATCTTCACCACCACAGGCCGCTCCAAGGTAATTGTCTACCGCGACGATATCGACACTATCGTGGGCTACATACACGTGAGCGAGCTTTTCAACCCCGAAACCGACTGGAAAGACCGCATCAAACCCGTGCTCTACACCCCCGAAAATCTTCTCGCCAATGTGATGATGCGCCGACTGCTCACGCAGAAGCGCTCCATAGCTATCGTCATCGACGAGTTCGGAGGCACGGCAGGAATGCTCACCCTTGAGGACCTTATGGAGGAAATCTGCGGCAACATCGAAGACGAGCACGACAATTCGGGCCTCACAGCCAAGGAAGTAGAGCCCGGCATCTACGAATTCTCGGGCCGCTGCGAGATAGCCGAACTCAACGAACGATTCCACCTCGACATCCCCGAGGACGACAGCTACCAGACTATTGCCGGCTATATCCTCCACACCACGGGCACAATACCCGCACAGGGAGCCAAGGTACTCGCCGAGCCCTACCGCTTCGACATCCTCAAGAAGTCGGCAAACCGCCTCGAACTCATCCGCCTTTCGGTAATAGAACCCGAATCATGACAGAGCAGGCTCACCCCCGCCTCACCCTCGTCGGCACCGGCAGCGCATTTCCCCGAAGCAGCTACAACGCCTGCTCGGCAATCAGCTTCAAGGGCGAAATATGGCTTACAGATGCGGGCGGAGGCAACGGCATAATCCGCGCTCTCGCCGCCTGCGGTATAGACCCGGCGCAGATACACCACCTCATGATCACTCACACCCATACCGACCACATACTCGGTGCGGTATGGTTTATGCGCGCAATCATCAACCTCGCACGCGAAGGCCGCTACGAGGGCAAACTCCACTTCTACGGCAATCACGACGTCGTTTCGGGCTTCCTCACCATTTGCCGCATCACCCTGCTCGAGTCGCACTTCAAGCTCATGTGCTCGATAGTCGACTTCCACACCGTGCGCACTGACACCCACACAACCTTCGCCGACACCGCCGTCGAATTCTTCGATGTCGGCTCCGAAAACGTGGCACAGACAGGCTTCATCATGCGTATTCCCTCCGGCACAACCTTTGCATGCCTCGGCGACGAAGCCCTCACCCGCTCCAACCTCGACTATGTGCGCGGCACCGACTTCCTGCTCTGCGGCGCCTTCTGCCGCTATGCCGACCGCGAACGATTCAAGCCCTACGAGAAGCACCACTACACCGTGCGCGACGTCGCCATGCTCGCCGAGCAGGCACAAGTGCGCAACCTCATCCTCTATCACAGCGAAGACACCACACCCGACCGCGCCCACGCCTACACCGCCGAAGCCGAAAAATATTTCGGAGGCAACATATTCGTCCCCTCCGACACCGATGTTATAGACATAGTATAAGATAATCAGGCGGTTAGAGGATTAAATACTTACGTGCATCTATGTCGCAAAGGACGTCCGGAGGACGTTGATTAACCAGTAACCCCGTACATACCGTAGCCGCCAGGCGTAGGGATGTGCGGGGATAGTATATACCACTTTGTTGGCGTAGGCCGAGGACGCCGATTCATGGCTGACGCTACGGGACCCCAAGCGCGTGAGTATCCCGCTAACCACCCGACTATCTATGTAGGTACCCGCTTATCGTACCGATTCACTTAGTAGCCCCCGCCATACCGTAGCGTAGCGGAGGGATGCCGGTGGAGAGCCCATTCAGAGCTGAGGCGACGGCATCACGATTATTCACCAATATTTTTGATAAGATATTTGCCCAAACCAAAATAAATCAATAACTTTGCACCTGCCGGCCAACCCGAGTCCCGCGCCAATCTTGGCCGAGGGTATGTGGGTGGGGTGGCTTTAACATTTGAAGAGCGTTTATCAGCGCTGATTCTTGACGTTTCGAAATTCTCGCAAAATTTCATAATAAAGTCAAGGATTGAGCAGCGGTAGATGCCCGTAGGTATGTACACTCAGCATCGGCTGTTCCCGTGAGGGAATATGCCGTATAGTATGCGTATACATATTGGCGTGGGCTTCTTCGTTGCCGTCCGACTTTATTAGGGCAATGCGAGAAGCCTCGAAACGTAGGACGGCAACGGTACAGATTCCCGCGCTTTTCTGCTTCTAAACCAATATCTCACGCCGACGAGGGGAAGACCGAGGCAATAAAGACTACAACCATGAAACGTCTTTTATTCATCCTGATGTGCTTCTCGGCAATATTTGCCGGGCGAGCGCAAACTTTCTCCGTCGGCGATCTGACATATACAGTAACTGATGCTGTAAAGCTCGAAGTCAGCGTAAAAGCAAACAGTAAATCCATTGAAGGAGAGGTGATAATTCCGGAATCTGTCACTTACATGAGTGAGCAATACTCGGTAACTTCAATTGGTAGTAGAGCTTTCGAGGACTGTACAAGTCTAACCTCCATAATCATCCCCAACTCGGTTACTTCAATTGGCTGGGCTGCTTTCGGGAACTGTATAAGACTAACCGCCATAACTATTCCCAACTCGGTTACCTCAATTGACGGCTTCGCTTTCAATTACTGTACAGGTCTAACCTCCATTACCATTCCCAACTCCGTTACTTCAATTAGTGAATGCGCTTTCAATGGCTGTAGAGGTATGACTAATATCGAAGTTGACGAAAAGAATCGTCAATATTGCTCAGTTGACGGAGTCCTATTTAATAAAGATAAAACACTTCTTCATACATTTCCAGCAGGGAGCAAACTATCTGAATACATTATCCCAAACTCAGTTACTTCAATTGGACCAAGCGCTTTCGGTGGATGTTCGGGGCTAACCTCCATAACCATTCCCAATTCCGTTACTTCAATTGGCCAAGAGGCTTTCCTTAACTGTGTAGGATTAACCTCCATAACTATTCCCAACTCCGTTACTTCAATTGGACCAAGCGCTTTCGGGAACTGTACAGGGCTAACCTCCATAAGCATTCCCAACTCGGTTACTTCAATTGAGTATCGTACTTTCGAGGACTGTATGAGTCTAACCTCCATAACTATTCCTAACTCCGTTACCTCAATTGGTGAATATACTTTCTGTTATAGCGGAATTCGAAATATCTCGATAAATAATCCTGAACCGCCTACTGTCAGAGGTAGTATATTCGATACGAGTAAGGAAATAACTGTTTCTGTGCCCACAAACCTTGTTGAAACATATAAAGCTGCTAAGGGTTGGAAAGACCTCAATATTGTTGGAGTAGTACCCAAAAACCTCTCGAACGGAAGTTCAACTACGGCTCTTGATTTCGATGCCAACACATTCGCCGGCATTCAGTTCGACGTTGAATGTCCTGCCGGTGTAGAACTTAGTGTGTGCGAAGAAGCTGCCGCTCAGATGACAATAAGCAAAAGCGAAATTCCCGGCGGAAAGACTCGCTATATCGCCTATACTAATAATGGCGAGGCGCTTACTTCGGAATTCATCGTCACGGCAACCGCTACTGAAGCAGAACGTGGTACGCTGAAAATCAGCAATATCATCACTTCAGTAAACGATGTACCTGTAGGTATCAGCGATGTAG
>JAAVFI010000029.1 GCA_014800815.1 Bacteroidales bacterium
AGGCCATGGAAGACCTGCCTGCGAAGGCCGCTCCCATGACCACCTATTTCCTCATCCCCGTATCTTCGCCTCAGAAGCCGCCGCCCGAGGTCAGAGGTTCGGGCCCAACTATGGAGGGCCTGGACTTCTACACCCTGGCGGCAGCTGCCCCGCACCCGATGAGCCTCACGGCTCACACCTCGCAGCGAAGAGGAAATTGACTTATTGAGGAAAAAACTTCGGTTCCACTACCTAAAATTGCAAAGCCCGACTCAACACTATGGTTGAACCGGGCTCTGTAAGTAAGTTAAAACTTATCAGGAGCGTCAATCTTCGTCGACAGCGTCGGGAGCAACACCCTTCGGCAGCGTAAAGTGCAGCCAGATGAAGGCTATCAGACCGGCGAGCACCGAGCCGACCACAATACCGAGTTTGGCGTGGTTGAGGAGGTCGAGCTGAGCGGGAATTGCGGCGTCGAATGTCAGCGAGGCAATGAAGATAGATACGGTGAAACCGATACCTCCGAGCATAGCTATAGATGCCATCATGTGCCAGTTGGCGTGTGCAGGCATGGGAGCAAGGCGCAGCTTGACTGCAAGCCAGGAGAAGGAGAAGATACCGATAAACTTACCGAGCACAAGACCGGCGATTACGGAAAGGGAGATTCCTTCGAATACCGAAGCGGGATCCATGCCCAACAGGAGGATGCCGGCGTTGGCAAAGGCAAAGAGAGGAAGGATGAAGTAGTTTACGATCGGGTGCAGAGTATCTTCGAGATCCTGCAGCGGAGAGATTACTTTATCCGACGCACTTTCTACTTTCTTAAGCCAGTTGAGCTGCTCGTTGCTGAGAATAGTGCGCTTGTCGAGGTCTTCGGGGTCTTCTTCACTCTTGAAGTGGCTTATGGAGCTGCGGATAATCTTGATATATCTGCTCGGGGCAAATACCGGGGTGGCCGGTACGCAGAATGCCACGAGTACACCTGCAATAGTGGGGTGAATACCCGAGTTGAGGAAAAGGAACCATATCACACCTCCGATACCGAGATAGAACACCTTGCTCTTGATGCGCAGTTTCGAGCCGAGGAGCAGCACGCCGAAGAGCAATACTGCATAGCCCAGAAGCATAAATTCGATGTGAGAGGAGTAGAATACGGCTATCACTATAATGCCGCCGATATCATCTACCACGGCAAGGGTCGTAAGGAAAATCTTGAGCGATACAGGCACGCGCTTGCCGAGCATACCGAGCACACCGAGCGAGAACGCGATATCGGTAGCCATAGGTATAGCCGCTCCGCCGGCGTAGTCAGTACCGCGGCTCAGCGAGTAGTACACGAGCACGGGCACCGCCATACCGCCTATTGCTCCGACGATAGGGAGGAGAGCCTGCTTGAACGATGAAAGTTCGCCTACGAGCACTTCTCGCTTGATTTCAAGACCAATCGAGAAGAAGAAGACTGCCATAAGTGCGTCGTTGATGAAAGCCATCAGAGACATCGGATGTCCCGAGTGGCTGAACAGATTGAAGTCGCCGAGCTGAAGGCGCACCTCCTGCTCCCAGAAGTCAAAGTAGTAGCTGTTGATTCCGGGAATGTTGGCTATGATAAGCGCAAGTACTGTGGCGGCAATAAGGATGTTACCACCTGAAGCATGACGGCGCAATGCCTGCCTTGCAGAGTAGAAGATGCCGGACTGAAAGACCGACTTTTCTTCTGTATCCCATGTAGGATGCGAATGTCGTGATGAAGTGGGTGTCATTTGTGGTTGAAAGTTATATACAAATCTAACAAGCCGGAGCGTAATATAGTTTACTTCTGATTATTAAGTAAGTCAGGCAAATTTTAATCAGAACTGATTTTCTTGCCTTACTTAAATAAATCCGGCAGCGTCGTCCCCTCGCAGGGACGACGTTGCCGGTATCAGATAAGGTTGTGTTGTTCGGTTTAGATCAGCCGATGAAGTACATATTCATCAGGCTGTCGGAGGTAAGGGTCAGGAGCGAGCTGTAGAAGTAGCTTACGATACCGAGGCCGATGATGCCGGCAACGGTAACCCAGAGGCCGAGACGCTCTGAGCAAGCTGACTTGAAGTTGGGTATCACGCACTCGTCGTCGCTGATAAACATCGCCTTCACTACCAGGAGGTAGTAGTAGAGAGAGATGATAGTGTTGATAAGGGCGATGAGCACAAGCACGTAGATAGCTACCGAACCCTGGTTGATAGCTCCTGTGAAGATGAAGAACTTCGAGAAGAAGCCTGCAAAGGGAGGAATACCTGCCAGCGAGAACATCGCAAGCATCATGCAGAAGCTCAGACGGGGATTGGTCTTGTGGAGACCGCGGTAGTCGTCCATGCCTACTTTACCTGTTGCATTCTCGATAGCGCCAATCACACCGAAAGCGGCGAGGTTGGAGAAGATATACACGAGGATGTAGTACATGAGAGCGGCAGTGCCCATAGCGTTGAAAGCAATCACACCGAGCATGATGTAGCCGGCCTGAGAGATTGAAGAGAACGCGAGGAAGCGCTTCATGTTGCGCTGACGGATTGCAAAGAGGTTACCTACTGTAATGGTGAGGATGATGAGTGCGTAGAGCATCCATTCCCATACCTGGCTGTAGAGCGAACCGAACACCTGCGCCATGATTACGAGGAAGGCAAAGGCTGCGGCACCCTTGGAGATTACAGAGAGGTAAGAAGTAACCGAAGTGGGAGCACCCTGGTATACGTCGGCTGTCCAGAGGTGGAAAGGTACGAGCGAGAGCTTGAAACCTACACCTGCCATAACGAAAGCTATAGCGACAACGAGAAGTACGTTCATCTGACCTGTGAGTGCGAAGTATATATTCTCGAAGTAGAGCGAGCCGGTGAGACCATAAACAAACGAGAGACCCATCATGAAGACTGCAGAAGAGAATACTGCTGTGAGCATATACTTCACTGCGGCTTCGTGGCTTTCATAGCGGTTCTTGTCGAGAGCTACCATAGCTGCCAGAGGCAGAGATGCACTTTCAAGACCGATGATGAAAAGGAGGAAGTGACGGGCTGAAATCATCAGATACATACCGAAGAGAGTCACGAGCAGAAGTTCGTAGAACTCGCCGCGGCGCATAATCATAAGTTCGCCGTTGGCCCACTTGATCGACTGGACGAGCACGATGACAACGCCGATATTGAGAATTCCTTTAATGGCTGCGATAACGGGAGTTGTCTCATACATGCCTGCGAAAGCCACTACATGACCGTCGGTAAAGAGGGCGTGTGAGCAGAAACCTGCTACTGTGGCAATGAGCGTAAGCACCGCTGCGAAAGCCGGCAGGGCTTTCTGGCTCGCTTTCGGCATGAACGTATCGTAGAGGAATACCAGCAGGAAGACTACCAGAATGGCAATCTCTTGCTTCATAGCTAAAAATTGAGAGTAATCCATTGCAATTTATAGTTTACATACCGAGCACGGCGAAGATTTCGGGGCTGAAGGTTGTTTTGATTAAGTCAACGAAGAAGTTGGGGAAGCAACCGATAGCTGCTACTGCAAGAATCAGTGTAGCGGTCGAGAGGCGTTCCCACCATGTGGCATCGGTGAGTGTGCGGTGGTGATCATCGTACACAGGGCCGAGAAGGAGCTTGCCTACTACTCGGAGGATATACACTGCAGTGATTACAATCGAGCAGCAAGCGATGAGTGTGTACACAAGGCGGAGTGAACCGGCTCCTGAAAGGAAGTCGGCCATACCGGCCTGGAACGAACCTACGAAGATAGTCATTTCGGCTACGAAACCGCTGAGGCCGGGAAGACCGAGCGATGCGAAACCTGCAATCACGTAGCATACCGAAAGGTAAGGCAGAATCTGCATCATACCGCCCATCTGGGTGATTTCACGGGTGTGTGTACGGCCGTAGATCATACCGATGAGGGCGAAGAAGAGAGCTGTCATGAGACCGTGAGAAAGCATCTGCATGATAGCACCGGTCATCGCTGTTGTGTTGAGCATGAGGATTGCGAAAAGCACCAGACCGCAGTGCGAAACCGAAGAGTAAGCGTTGATGTACTTGAGGTCGGTCTTGACGCATGCGCAGAATGCACCGTATACTACCGAGGTACCTGTGAGGATGAGGAAAATCCAAGAGAGTTCCTGAGCCGCATAAGGCATGAGGTAGATAGCCACACGGAAGCAGCCGTAGCCACCGAGCTTCATGAGCACACCTGCGTGGAGCATTGATACGGCGGTAGGAGCACATGCGTGACCGTCGGGACTCCAGGTGTGGAAGGGGAACATTGCACCAAGCACACCGAAACCGACGAATGCCATGGGGAAGAGGAAGCTCTGCCAGCCGTGGGGAATAGCGTCGTAAGCGGCAATTTCAAGGATATTCCAGGTAAGGGGCTGACCCTCGGGTGCCGAGTGGTAGAAGATACCGATAAGGCTGAGCATGAGGAATGCTGAGCCACCCATAAGCATGAGGGTAAGTTTCATTGCCGAGTAATTCTTGCGGCCTGAGCCCCATACACCGATGAGAAGGTACATCGGGATGAGCGCAACTTCGTAGAACATGAACATTGCAAAGAGGTCCACGCAGATGAAGAAGCCGTAAACGCCGGTCGAAAGCAGGATGAGCCAGAGGAAGAATTCTTTAGGCTGAGCAATGGTCCACGAAGCAAACGAACCTGTAAGGAGGATTACCGACGAAAGGAGGAGCATTGCTATGGAGATGCCGTCGACACCTACCGCAAGATTAATGTTGAGAGGAGCGAACCATGTCCACGAATCTGTGAAGAGCATGGGTGCTGTCTCGCCGGCCTCACGAAGGCCGAGATACTGCACGAGCAGTACTACCGAGAGGGCAATCAGGGCTAACGAACCCGTTACCGCCACCGCACGGATTTGTCGAACGTTGCGGCTCAGACCGGTCAAGGCCAGCATAAGCAGCGGTATTACGACAAAGTAAATTAATATATTGGAAAACATCTTGATTACTGATTTTTAATTGTTAGCACCGGAGGTTCTTAAGATCATGCGAGGCAGAATACTGTGATTGTGCCAAGGGCAAGAGCGCCGATAAGATAGTACCACACGTACATCTGAATCTGACCTGACTGCAGAGGTTTGATAGCTTCGGAAGCCTTGTTGGTGACAGTGGCGAACGAATCCATTGTGCCGTCGATGATGTGACGGTCAAACCATGCGAGCGGACGGCAGATGCCGTTGAAAATAATCTTGTGGGTGATGAACATGTAGAGTTCGTCCCAGTAGAAGCGGTGGTAGCACCATGTCCAGAGAGCAGGAACGGCGTTGCGGAACTTCTCGGGGAGGGAGTTTTCCTTGCGGTACATCACGGTAGCGAGACCGATACCGAGTATCGCGATGATGAGGCTGACGGTAGCAACACTCCAGTCGAAGTGTTCCATGAAGTCGTAGGGGTGACCGTTCCAGGTAACGAAGTTGCCGAAGGGGATGAAACCTGCGACGCACGATACGACAGCGAGGATGATCAGAGGCAGGCTCATAGTCCAGGGCTGGTCGTGGGGTGTGTGACCTTCGTGTACCTTATATTCTTTCCACCAGAATATGAGGTAGTAGAGACGGAACATGTAGAATGCTGTAAGACCTGCAACCATCGACATCCATACATATGCTACCCAGTCATAGCCAAGGCAGCTGCTGAGAATCTCGTCTTTCGAGAAGAAGCCCGAGAATGGAATGATACCTGCAATGGCGAGACAGCCGATAAGGAATGTGATGTGGGTGATAGGCATGTATTTGCGGAGACCACCCATTGCGGTGTAGTCGTTAGAGCCGATAGCGTGGATGAGTGCACCTGCGCCAAGGAAGAGGAGGGCCTTGAACATGGCGTGAGTGAAGAGGTGGAACATCGAAGCCATGTAGCCGAGGCCGTGGTGGAATTCGGGACGGGCAACGCCGAGCGAAACCATCATGAAGGCGATCTGCGAAATGGTAGAGAACGCGAGTACGCGCTTGATGTCGACCTGTGTGCAGGCAACCATTGCTGCGTAGAATGCTGTGATAGCTCCGACAACGGTGACAATCTCAAGCGCTGTTGTCTCCATGAGATAGAGAGGGAACAGACGTGCTACGAGGTAAACACCAGCCACAACCATGGTAGCGGCGTGGATAAGAGCCGATACGGGGGTGGGGCCTTCCATAGCGTCGGGAAGCCAGATGTGGAGGGGAAGCATTGCAGATTTACCCATACCGCCCATGAAGATGAGCACGAGGGCCCAGGTGAGAACGCTGCCACCCATGAATACGGGAGCTGCGCTGTTCTGGAATATGCTGCGGATGCCTTCGGCAGTACCTGCATTCACCTGGAAGGTGTCGGCGAGGCCTTCAACGGGAATCGAGGTGAGCTCGGTGAAATTGAAAGTGCCGGTATAGTAAGAAAGCACGAGGATACCGATGAGGAAGCCGAGGTCGGCGAATCGGGTAACGATGAACGCTTTCTTCGAAGCCGATACTGCAGAGGGTTTAACGTAGTAGAAACCGATGAGGAGGTATGAAGAAGCACCCACGAGCTCCCAGAAGATATACATCTGGAAAATGTTGGGGGCAACTACGAGGCCGAGCATCGAGAAGCTGAAGAGCGAGAGGAAAGCGTAGAAACGCTGGAATCCGTGCTCATATACTCCGTGGTGGTCGCGCATATATCCCATTGAGTAGAGATGTACCATAAATGAGATAGTGGTGATGACCACGAGCATCATAGCCGAGATAGGATCGAGGAGGAATCCGAGCTTGATGATGAGAGTGTCGGTAAACTGAAGCCAGGTCTGGTCGAAGACGAGATACTGGAGACGATTTCCGGCAGCGTCGACAAATTCGGGAGCACCGCTGAAGAAATATGTGAAGGCGGTGATGTACGAAAGGATGAGCACTGTGCCCATGCCGAGGGTACCGAGGGTTCCGGCAAGCTTATGGCTCATCTTCATGCCCAGAAGACCGAGCAGAAGGAACATAAACAGCGGAATGGTAAGAATCAGGATAGGTAATGTAACTTCCATGGCGCTTAGAATTTCATTTCGTTAAGCGAGCGCACGTCGATATTCTTGGCGGCTCGGAAGATATTGATGATAATTGCAACAGCAAGAGCTGTCTCGGCTGCCGCAATAGCGATAGCGAACAGTGTGAAGAACATACCCTCCATCTGCTCGGGGAAGAGGAAACGGTTGAAGATAACGAAGTTGAGGTCAACCGCATTGAGCATGAGTTCGAGGGATATAAGCATCGCTATCATATTCTTGCGTGTGATGAAGCCATACACACCGCAGCAGAACATGATAAGAGCGGGGACGAGGTAGAATATAGCAGTGATTTCCATAGTGCATCAACGTTTACGGGCGATAACCACGCCACCGATTATACATGCCAGAAGGAGAACGCTGACAGCCTCGAAGGGAAGGAGGTACTGACCGGCACCTGTTCCCATAAGAGTCTCGCCGAGAGTCTGCATATCGGGTGCAGCCATTTCGGGTTTGGGAGCGAGAGCCATTGAGCAGCGGCTGAAGAGTGCATAGCCTACAACTGCGAGAGTGGCCAGAGCAGCGATACCGCCGAGTACTCTTGACTTGGAGGTGAGACGCTCGGTGTTGTCACCGGGATGGCTCGTGAGCAGGATGGCGAATACGAAGAGCACCACTATGCCGCCCGCATATACAGCAATCTGCACAGCACCGAGGAATTCATAGTCGAGCATGAAGTACACCACGGCAGCGGCAAAAAGTGTAAAGAGGAGATAAGTGGCGGCACGAAGAATCTTTCGTGTCGTTACGGCCATCACAGAGAAGACTATCATCGCCAGTGCGACGATGAAATACAAGATAATGCTTCCTAATGATTCCATATTGGTTTATTTATTTTCCTGAGTTGTGGCGGGTGCGTCGGGAGTCTGAGCGGCAGCTTCCTTCGCAGCCTTGGCAGCCGCAGCTTTAGCTTTGGCTTCGGCTATTTTAGCTTCCCTTTCGGCAGCGATCTTTGCCAGCTCCTCGGGAGTGGGCTCTGGCTCGGGCTTTTCGGGAAGGTAATTGAGTTTCTTGACGAGTTTGGAACGTGTAAACACAGCCTGCTCGAAATCATTTACGAACTCAATAGCCGCGGTAGGGCAATTGGTAACGCAAAGCTGGCAGAATGTGCAACTTCCAAGATCATAGAAATACTTGTCGAGCTTTTTCTTCTTGGTGCCCTGGGGAGTGGTCACCATTTTAGTCTCGAGAGTGATAGTACCGTTGGGGCAGTTGCGTTCACAGCTACCGCAGGCGATACACTTGTGATTGCCGTCGGCATCATATACCAGACGGAGTTCGGCACGGAAACGGTCGGCTGCCGAGGGATGAGTGAGACGGTTTTCGGGATATCTCTCCGTAATTTTGGGAGTGATAAATTCCTTGCCGGTCACTTTCATACCTTTCAGCAGGCTTGCGATACCCGAGCCTAATGACGTAAAATATTCTTTTACACTACTCATGAAGGTAATTTTTCGATTGAGTGGTACTTCTGTTATTTCTATATATGATGCTGCATCAGTCTCGTGCCTGACCTCCGACGATGTCGAGGAGTTCGGTAGTGATACTTGCCTGACGCAGTTTATTGTATTCAAGCTGGAGCCCTTCGAGGAGCTTCTGGGCGTTGTCGTTGGCACTCTGCATTGCCATTACTCGAGCGGCCTGCTCGCTGGCACGGTTCTGCGCAAATGCTTCCTGCATCATCGAGAGAAGATACATGGGGAGTACTTTTGCAAAAATGGTGTCGGCATCCGGCTCGAAGAGGTAGGGGCGGTCGGTTCCGGCAGTTGCAGTTTCGCCTGCAAGACTTTCCTGTGACAGAGGCAGGAAGGTGTCGGCGGTAAGACGCTGACGTCCGGCAGAGAGGAAGTGCATGTACTGGAGTTCGACATAGTCGAGCTCGCCCGCAAGGAAACGATTCTGGAAAGACGCTGCAAAATCTTTTACATCGTCGCCCTCGCTCTTGGAGTTTACTGCTATACCTTCTGTGATTGACAGGTAGGGGTCGCGCGCAACGATAGGTTCAACGGCACGGAGCATCTTCTTGCCTACGGGGGCGAGTTCGATACGCACGTCGGCGCCGAACTTCTCGCGGAGGGAAGCGATTGTCTGCAGGAGGCCCTTGAAGATATTGATGTTGTAAGCGCCGCAGAGACCGTCGTCGCTACCGAGGACGATAATAGCGGCGTGGTGAACAGTCGGCCGAGCCACCGTCAGCGGTGAGCTGACGGGAGCGTCGGACGAAAGTAGACCGCCAATCACCGTCTGAACACAGCGTCGGAAAGGTTCGAGGCGCTGGAGCACGCCTTCGGCCTTGTGCATCTTGGCAGAAGAAATCATCTTCATAGCACCCGTAATCTTCTCGGAGGAAGCTACGGAGCCAATTCTGCCTTTAAGTTCGCGTAATGTTGCCATTTAACGGAGATCGGTTATTAAACTGGATTGGATAATCATTTGGTTGCGAAACGCGCAGCCACGTCCTTGGCGGCAGCGGTGAGTTTAGCGGCGATATCATCGGTGAGCTTGCCGGCAGCAAGTTCGGCAATGACGTCGTCGGAGTGCTTTGCTTTAAGGAGCTGAAGGAACTGTTTCTCAAATTCTGCCACGCTGTCGAGGGGCACAGATTCGAGAAGACCGTTTACACCGCAATAGATGATTGCGATTTCTTCGCCCACGGGCATGGGATGATACTGGGGCTGGATGAGGAGGCGTTCGTTCTTCTGACCTTTGTCGATTACACGGGCGGTTACGGGGTCCATGTCACCACCGAACTTGGTGAATGACTCGAGTTCGCGGAACTGTGCCTGGTCAATCTTAAGTGTACCGGCCACCTTCTTCATAGACTTCACCTGAGCGTTACCACCCACACGGGATACGGAAATACCTACGTTGATAGCGGGACGGATACCGCGGTTGAAGAGTGCGGTCTCAAGGAAGATCTGACCGTCGGTGATAGAGATAACGTTGGTCGGGATGTATGCCGATACGTCACCTGCCTGTGTCTCGATGATAGGAAGAGCGGTGAGCGAACCACCTGCTTTAACTATGGGCTTGAGAACGGCTGGGAGGTCGTTCATCTGCGATGCCACTTCCTGATTGTCGATAATCTTGGCGGCACGCTCGAGAAGACGTGAGTGGAGGTAGAAGATATCACCGGGGTATGCCTCGCGACCTGAGGGGCGCTTGAGGATAAGTGATACCTCACGATATGCAACGGCCTGCTTGGAGAGGTCATCGTAAACGATGAGGGCGTCGCGGCCGGTATCGCGGAAGAATTCGCCGATAGCAACGCCTGCGAAGGGTGCGAAGTAGCGCATGGCTGCCGATTCGGAAGCATTTGCTGCTACTACCACGGTGTAGTCGAGAGCGCCGTTCTGGCGAAGTGTCTCTACGAGAGAAGCAACGGTAGAAGCCTTCTGGCCGATTGCTACGTAGATACAGTATACGGGCTTGCCTGCCTCGTATTCCTTACGCTGGTTGATGATAGTGTCGATTGCGATAGCCGACTTACCGATCTGGCGGTCGCCGATGATAAGTTCGCGCTGACCGCGACCGATAGGCACCATAGCGTCGACAGCCTTAAGACCTGTCTGGAGAGGCTGTGTTACGGGCTGACGGTAGATAACACCGGGAGCCTTGCGTTCGAGGGGGAGACGGATGAGGTCGCCTGCGATAGGTCCTTTGCCGTCGATAGGCTCGCCGAGGATGTTGATGACACGTCCCAGCAAGCCTTCGCCCACGGGGATAGATGCAATCTCGCCGGTGCGGCGCACGGTCATGTTTTCGGTCACTTTGTTGACGTCGTTAAGAAGGATGACGCCGACATTGCTTTCTTCGAGGTTCATGGCCACGCCCTTAACGCCGTTTTCAAACTCTACGAGTTCGTTGGCGCCGACATTGTCAAGGCCGTAGACGTGAGCAACGCCGTCGCCTACTTCCAGAACGGTACCAACTTCTTCGAAGGCAACCTTGGAGTTGACGTTTTCGAGCTGCTGCTTTAAAACTTCAGAAATCTCGCTGGGATTAATCATTTATAGTGTGCGTGAGCTTGCTTGTTGATAAGGATTGGGAAAAGCAAATAAGGCTTTAAAAAGCCGAGATGGAATCAGCCGATAAGGACGTGTCGGAGAGCTTCGAGCTGTGATGCCACTGAAGCATCGAGACGTCGGTTATTGACTGTCACCGTGAAGCCGCCAATGAGGGCGGGGTCAACAGTGAAATTATACTCATAAGTACCACCGCCGGTCTCTTTGTCGATAATAGCTTCGAGACGCTTGAGAGCTTCATCGGAAAGAGGAGCTGCGCTTGTCACCGATACATTGAATATGCCGTTGCTGCGGCGATAGATGTCGGTGTATGCTCTGGCTATGTCTCTTAGGATGTCGATACGTCGGTTCTCTGCAAGGAGCTTGAGGAAGTCGTCGAAAGTAGCGTCCTCCCCTACTGCGAGGCCGGAGGCAGTGTGCAGGAGGGAGATTTTGTCGGTTTCGCTGACAAACGGGTTGGCGATTGTCGAAGCGAGTGTCGGTTCGGCATTGAACACGTCGGACAGCCGACACATGACAGCGTACATATTTTCGGCGTCTTTCCTTTCGAGAGCTACTTCGTAGAGAGCTTTAGCGTATCTGGCAGGGATGAGACCTTTATCCATAAGGCGGTTTACTTATTGTTCTTTTCGATATCGTCGAGCATGGTGTCGACAAGTTCATTCTGAGCCTTGTCGTCGGCCATCTGTCGGTTAATGATTTTGCCGGCAATCTGCAGGGCGAAATCGCTTACCTGGTTGCGGAATTGCTGCTGAGCTTCTTTCTGCTGCTGCTGAATCTGTAGCTTTGCGTTGTCCATCACCTTCTGAGCCTCCTGCTGAGCGGCAGATTTAGCCTGCTCAATAATCTGAGTCTTCATTTTGTCGGCATCGCGGAGGATGTCGGCCTGCTGGCGACGGGCTTCGTCAAGATATTCCTCAGCCTCTTTACGGGCATTATCAAGCTGTAGCTTTGCAGCCTGAGCGTATTCCACACCCTTGTCGATCAACTCGGCACGGTCGTCGACTCCTTTCAGTATCGCGGGCCAGGCAAATTTCCACAGTATGAGGAAAAGGATGCCGAAGGCCACGAACATCCAGAAGACGAGACCGAAATCGGGAGTGAAGAGTTCCATTTAATCTGCCGGAGAGGGATTAGAGGAAGAGTGAAAGAGCGCAGACAATCACGGCGAAGAGAGCCACACCTTCGACGAGAGCGGCGATCACAATCATATTGCTTCGGATGTCGCCGGCGGCTTCGGGCTGACGTGCGATTGCCTCCATAGCTGAAGCACCGATCTTACCGATACCGATACCTGCACCGATTGCTGCAATTGCTGCGCCGAAGGAGGCGCCGAGTCCCAGGACGGGAGCGATTTCTGCTAAAAGTCCAAACATGATCTTTAGTTTTTAAGTCTGTTATTGTTAAATTATTTTTATTTCTATCAGATAAGTGTTTCTTCAATTTCTTTGCCTATGTGGCCTTCTTTCTCAGCTTCGTGCTTCTCATGCTCCTGCTCGTTGGCAAGGCCGATGAAGATAGTGGAGAGCATGGTGAAGACGTAAGCCTGGATGAAGCTCACAAGGGTATCAATAAGCAGCATGAATACCGAGAAGATTGTCGACACTATAGTGGTGGCACCTCCGGCCGCGGGGCTCATTGCAGAGAAGATGAAGATGAGGAGGGTGAGTGTGATTACTATCATGTGGCCGCCCATCATGTTGGCAAACAGACGGACTGTGAGAGCCGCGGGTTTGGTAAACATACCGAATATCTCGATAACGGGCATGATAGGTATGGGGAACTTGAGCCAAAGGGGTACATCGGGCCAGAGAATTTCTTTCCAATAATGCTTGTTGGCCAAGAGATTGGTGGCGAGGAATGTACAGATCGACAGAACAAGTGTAATGGCAATGTTGCCTGTAAGGTTTGCACCGCCGGGGAATACCACAATCAGACCGAGGAGGTTCATCATAAGGATGAAGAAGAAGGCGGTAAGGAGATAGGGGGCAAACTTACGTGCATTGGGGCCGAGGATAGGCTTGATAACGCCGTCGTATACGAATGTCACACACACCTCTACTGCGCCAAGACCTTTGCGAGGAGCCTTGTACGGATTCTTGCGTATGTAAGAGGCAAGCCAGAGCATAATGCCGGATACAAGAAGAAGTGTGATGAAGAGTGCGCACACGTTCTTGGTAATCGAGAAATCCCAGGGGCGAGATTCCTTGCCGTCGACAACTTCGACAATCTTTCCGTGCCAGTTGCTTTCGTCGCCACCGAGGCGGAAAGTTGCATTGCCGTCGCGATATTCTTTTCCGCCCGAGATACGGGAGGACGAGAATACGTGGAGTCCGTCGGTGCCCCATACGATGACGGGGAGCGGAATGCGGTGGTGGTGGTCGAAGGGAACCTCCCAGCCGTAACCGTCGCCGAGGTGCTCAAATATTATCTCCTTGGGGTTGATAGCCTTCTCAGCCTTTTCGGCAGCTTCATGCTCGTCGGCATGGAGTGCGAGAGGCGCTGAGATGAAGGCGATCAGCAGGAGAAGTATTACTTTAAAGCTCTTCATAGCTGAATTCAATATACACATACCGATATTACGTTGTTGTCGACATCGGCTATACCGCCGGTGATGTCTGAACTCAAGGCGTTGCCCGCTTCGTCGGTGTACTTGACGGTCCCTGCGGCGAGAGTCGCCAGAAGGGAGGCGTGATTTTTCAACACCGTGAATTCACCCATTGTACCGGGAAGAGTCACCTGCGAAACTTCGCCTGTGAAAAGAACTTCCTGAGCGGATATAATCTGTAATTTCATTGGGGTAAGCCTGTAATACGGTTAATTATTTAACTTCAGCGAGGAGCTTCTTGCCTTTCTCGATAGCTTCGTCGATAGTGCCGACGTTGAGGAATGCCTGTTCGGGGTATTCGTCCATTTCGCCGGAGAGAATCATCTTGAAGCCGCGGATTGTTTCGCTAAGGGGAACCATTACGCCCGGAACGCCTGTAAACTGCTCTGCCACGTGGAAGGGCTGAGAGAGGAAGCGCTGAGCGCGACGTGCACGTGCAACAACAAGTTTATCAGCGTCAGAGAGTTCGTCGACACCGAGGATAGCAATAATATCCTGGAGCTCGTTGTACTTCTGGAGGAGCTGCTTGACGGCCTGTGCGGTGTTGTAGTGCTCTTCACCGATGATATTGGGGTCGAGGATTCGCGAAGTAGAATCGAGGGGGTCTACCGCAGGGTAGATACCGAGCTCGGCAATCTTACGCGAAAGCACCGTAGTGGCATCGAGGAAGTTGAAGGTAGTCGCAGGAGCGGGGTCGGTCAAGTCATCGGCAGGCACGTAGATAGCCTGAACTGATGTGATAGAACCGTTCTTGGTAGAAGTGATTCGTTCCTGGAGGGCACCCATTTCGGAAGCAAGTGTAGGCTGATAACCTACGGCTGAAGGCATACGGCCGAGAAGAGCAGATACCTCAGAACCTGCCTGAGTGAAACGGAAGATGTTGTCGATAAAGAGGAGTACGTCCTTACCGCCGGCACCCTGGTCGCGGAACTGCTCTGCTACGGTAAGACCCGAAAGAGCCACACGGAGACGTGCGCCCGGCGGTTCGTTCATCTGACCGAACACGAGGGTTGCCTGAGAATCTTTGAGGTGCTCTACATCGACATCCTGAAGATTCCATTCGCCCTTCTCCATGCCTTCTTTGAACTTATCGCCGTATTTCATAACGCCGCTCTCAATCATCTCGCGAAGGAGGTCGTTACCCTCACGGGTACGTTCGCCCACACCGGTGAACACTGAGAAGCCGTCGTGACCTTTGGCAATATTGTTGATAAGCTCCATGATAAGCACGGTCTTACCTACACCGGCACCACCGAAGAGACCAATCTTACCACCCTTGCTGTAGGGTTCGAGAAGGTCGATGACCTTGATACCTGTAGCGAGAATCTCGGTACCGATAGTGAGGTCTTCGAATTCGGGAGCGGGCTGGTGGATAGAGCGGAGATCCTCACGCTTGAGAGGGGGAAGTTTGTCGATAGCCTCACCTACAACGTTGAGGAGACGTCCTTTCACCTGGTCACCGGTAGGTACGGCAATAGGACGCTCGAGGTTTGTCACGGGCAGACCGCGACGGAGGCCGTCGGTACTTTCCATTGCCACGCATCGTACGGTATCTTCCCCGATGTGCTGCTCGACTTCGAGAATTGTTTCTGTGCCGTCTTCACGGTCGATTTTGAGCGCGGTATAGATCGGGGGGACGATGTTGCCTTCGCCTTCGAAAGTAACGTCGACCACAGGACCGATTACCTGCGCGATTTTGCCTTTATTGTCGCTCATTGCGTGAGTATCTAATTGAGGATTTATTTACGAAATCAGAAGTGCCAGTTGAATGTGATGATGAGAACCATTATCACAAGGTTGACAAGGTTGATAGGGAGGAGGTATTTCCACTCGAGAGTGAGAAGCTGGTCGATACGCAGACGGGGGAATGTCCACTTGAACCAGATGATGATAAACGAAAGGACGAATGCCTTACCGAGGAACCATACGAGCGAGGGGATGTAGTTCATGATGTTGTTGAACGCGTCCCAGCCGGGGATATGGAAGGGCATCCAGCCACCGAAGAAGAGAAGAGCGGCTACGCCTGACACTACAAAGAGGTTGAGGTATTCGGCGAGGTAGAAGAAACCGAAGTGGATACCGGAGTATTCGGTGTGGTAGCCTGCGGTAAGCTCACTTTCAGCCTCGGGAAGGTCGAACGGGCCACGGTTGGTTTCGGCTGTACCGGCAATCATATAGATTACGAATGCCACAAGCGCGGGGAGGTGACCCTTGAAGATGAACCAGAGATTTTCCTGCTCGGCAACGATACCTTCTACCGACATTGTGCCGGCGAGGCACACCATTGTGATAACGGAGAGGCCGATAGAGAGCTCGTAGCTGACCATCTGAGCACCCGAACGGAGCGAACCGATGAGGGTGTACTTGTTGTTTGACGACCAACCTGCAAGAAGTATACCGAGTACGCCGATAGAAGAAACGGCGAGGAGGAAGAATATACCGATATTGAAGTCAATAATCTGCAGTCCGTTACCCCAGGGTAGCACCGCAAATGCCATAACGGAAGCGGCGATTACGAGATAGGGGGCAAGACCGAAGAGGAACTGGTCGATGTGATTGAGGTGGATAATCTCCTTGATGAGCATCTTGAACATATCAGCGAAGCTCTGGAGAAGACCGAAAGGACCTACACGGTTCGGGCCGAGACGGCACTGGAATGCCGCACAAAGTTTACGCTCGTAGTAGATATAGAATAGAGCAAGCAAGGAGTAGGCCAGAAGCACTCCGACACCAATGAGCAGACACTCGACTGTGACTGTGAGCCAGCCGGGCATGAGCGAGCGGAGAGCGTTGTCGATCCACGTGGTTATAAAAGAGAAGTCCTGCATGATGCTTTTTATTACTGATTAAGCTGAAGGTTAAAGTGGATTGAGGCTTAGCGGTCGATATCGGGTACGATATAGTCGAGAGAGCCGCCGATAGTGATAAGGTCGGCAATCTTCTGACCTCTCGTCATGTGATCTACAGCGCAAGCGAGCGGGAGACAGGGAGGTGCCAGTTTGAGACGATAAGGCTTGGTAGAACCGTCGCTTTCGAGGTAGATACCGAATGCGCCGCGGCAACCTTCGGTAACCTGGAACCAATGTCCTGCAGGGAGCTTGAACATCTTGGGTACCTTAACGCAGTATTCACCGTCGGGAATGTTATCGACAAGCTGCTCGAGGATGCGAGCCGATTGTTCGATTTCTTTCATACGGCACTTGAAGCGGGCCATAGAGTCGCCTTCGGTCATCACAACTTCCTCGAAGTCGAGTTCGGGATAGATGCTGTAGGGCTGGAGTTTACGCATATCGCAAGCCCAGCCGGAAGCGCGGCCTGAAGGACCGGTCACACCGTAAGAGATAGCGTCTTCGCGAGAGATATAACCTACTTTCTCGAGACGGTTCTTGGTGATGACGTTGCCGGTGAAGATTTCGTCGTATTCCTTAAGGTTGGCGGGGAGTGTCTTGAGGAGTGCCTTGACGTCGTCTGCGAAGTCGGGGGCGAGGTCCTGCATTACACCGCCGATGCATGAGTAATTGAAAGTCATGCGGGCACCACAAGTCTTCTCGAAGATATCGAGAATCTGCTCACGTACACGGAGTGTGTAGAAGAGCATTGTGGTAGCACCAAGGTCCATACAGTATGTACCGATGAAGAGGCAGTGCGAAGCGATACGGCTGAGCTCATCCATCATCACACGGATAACCTGTGCGCGGCGGCTGATTTCGATGCCTGCAGCCTTCTCATAGAGCATACAGAGGGCGTGGTGGTAGTTCTGTGCCGAGAAGTAGTCCATACGGTCCATGAAGTGGAGAGTCTGGGGATACATGAGTGTCTCGCACAGTTTTTCGATACCGCGGTGGATATATCCGCAGTAAACGTCGATTTTCTTGATAGTTTCGCCGTCGACAGAAGTACGGAAACGGAGCACACCGTGAGTTGCGGGGTGCTGCGGGCCGATGTTCACCACGAATTCGTCTTTCTCGAAGATGCGGCGGGGAGTTTTCACAACCTTGCCTTCAGCTTCGAGAGTATATACGTCGGTGAAGTCTGACTGGCGTTCGCTTTCAGTAGTAATGGGGTTGAGGGCGGGATCTTCGTCGTAATCCTTACGGAAGGGGAAGCCTTTCCAGTCGATGCTGAGGAAGAGGCGACGCATGTCGGGATTGTTGAGGAAGATGATTCCGTAGAAGTCGTACACCTCGCGCTCGTATGTCTCAGCCACTTTCCAGATGTCAGCCACTGAGGGTATAGTGGGCTGCTCGCGGTCGCCGGCGGCAAGTACCTTTACGCCAACGATTTCATTGGATACTGTAGACATGAGGTAGTAGATAGAGCCGAGGCTTTCGGTCCAGTCCATACCTACAATGGTTATGAGGTAGTCGAAGTGGAGTTCTGCGTCGTTGCGGAGGCGGAGGGCTACCTCGTGCCAGCGATCGTTAGCCACCGTCATCAAGGGTATAGAGTCACCTTCAATGGTAGCTTCCGGGAAGATTTTGCTTAACTTTTCGGTTAAATTAGCCATGATGAATTGATGCGGGGGATTAGTCTTCCACTCCTTCTACGGGGTGTGCGGCGAGGAATTCTTTTTGTTTTTCCTTACGGTTTACGCCGCCAAAGAATTTTTCAACCTTGATTTTACGGGAAAGCTGCATGATGCCATAAATCATGGCCTCGGGACGGGGAGGACAGCCGGGGACGAATACGTCGACGGGAACAATATCCTCAATACCTTTAGCAACATGATAGCTCTTGCGGAAAGGACCGCCGGAGATAGCGCACGAACCGCAGGCAATAACGTACTTGGGCTCGGCGAGCTGGTCGTAGAGACGGCGGAATACGGGCACCATACGGTTTACAATGGTACCTGCCACCATCATGAAGTCGGCCTGACGGGGCGACGAACGGGCAACTTCCCATCCGAAGCGGGCCATATCGAAGCGGGCTGCACCAAGCGATACGAATTCGATACCGCAGCAGCTGGTAGCGAATGTCAGAGGCCAGATAGAGTTAGAGCGGCCCCAGTTGATGAGTTTGTCGAGAGAGCCTACAACGACATTTGTGCCGCTTTCCTGAAGCTCCTTGACGAGATTCTCGATATATTCGTTATCTTTCCACGCCTCGTAGGGCATGCTTTTGGTAGTTACTTCCATTCGAGAGCTCCTTTCCGCCAGGCGTATACAAGGCCCAGCACAAGTATGCCGAAGAATACGGCGATGCTTAACAAACCATTGACGCCGAGTTCGCGCATTCTTACCGCCCAGGGAAAGAGGAACACTGTTTCGACGTCAAACATAAGGAAGAGAATTGCAAAGAGATAGTAGCCGACATGAAACTGCGACATACTTTCGCCACGGGTGGGGATACCGCACTCGTAGGCTTCTCCTTTCTGAGGGTTGAACGAACTGGGCGAAATCAACTTGGCAATCCAGAGGGCCAGGAAGACAAGCGCCAGACCGGTGAGCAGAGCCGTTATGGCCAGCAGACCGCTGTTCTCAATTCCAAAAATGGCTGATGATATCATACTGTTTTTTATTATATTTTCATCGGTCAAGAAATGTGACGTCCTCGTCCTGAGACGAAAACACGGAGAGAAGAGGTTGATTGCAAGTCATTTACACATCAAAACATACGTCCGGACATGGATATGGCAATGCAATGGTGCTGCAAAGATACACTTTTTTTCGCAAACAGAGGCAGAAATCTTAAAAAATCTTTTCAACGTCTGCGCTCTTCACACAGACTCTACAACAACCGCCGCTCTTTTTTCCGATTTCGGTCAGAATTTAGTAATTTTGCAGTCCAACACATTTATTATGACTAAAGCATGGATTGAAGCAATGCGCCTGCGCACGCTCCCGGTTTCGGCAGCCGGAGTGATAGCTGCGATAGCGCTTGCAATTGGCGACGGAACTTTTGCATGGCCTCAGGCTCTGCTTTGCCTGATGTTTGCCCTACTCTGCCAGATAGCCTCCAACTTCGCAAACGAGTACTACGACTACAAAGCGGGGCGCGACAAGGCCGGTCGAGAAGGCCCCCGCAGAGGCGTGACCGAAGGCGAGATATCGCCCGACGCCATGAAAAAAGCGACCTTCGGAGTACTCGCCGCAGCCGCCGTCTGCGGTCTGTCGCTTGTGTACTGGGGCGGCTGGTGGCTCGTCGGCGCGGGAGCACTGATATTTTTAGGTGCGCTCGCCTATAGCACCGGCCCGTGGCCGCTCTCCACGCACTGCCTCGGCGAAGTGGCTGTAATTGCGTTTTTCGGCATCGTACCCGTCAATCTCACATATTATGTAATGGCGCTGTCGTGGTCCACGCCCGTGTTCCTCACATCGCTCTCGATAGGTTTAATGGGAGCAAACGTACTCATAGTCAACAACCTGCGCGACATCCCCGACGATAAAGCCGTGGGTAAGCATACACTTGCCACTGCACTTGGCAGAAATGCCGTGATAGTGCTCTACGCCGTCTTTGCAATTGCCGCATCGCTGATAATGGTAAATATTTGGGGCGACCTCGGATATCTGTGGATTGTAGTGCCGGCAGAATACACCCTCGCATCCCTGGCAATTGCGCGGCGCATGAAGTGCACCTACGGTCGCCCTCTCACTAAATTTCTCGCCATAACCTCTATGCTGATGTTCGCCTATTCGGCAGCACTGCTAACAGCCGAGATCTCCAATGGCTAATAAACTCGGAATCAGAAAGGTCTTCAAAACAATCTGCCCACAGGTCTTCCTTTGGTCTGCTACAATAGGATTGATATACGCCATTATGGCGTCTTTGCAGCCCTACGCTCTCGACGACATTGCGTTCCGCAAATTCTTCGCCGACTTCAGAGCAGATCCTTCCTTGTATCTGTTTTTCGAAGATACCTTTGCCGGTATAGCACACCAGTTTCAATTCGACAGCCTGAGACTTTCCAACGCCGCGGCCTCGCTGTTCATGCTCTTCCCGGAGGCTATACCGGCTGTAGCCCTCGGCATCGCTCTAAGCTTAACATTAATTTGCGGCTGGAAACTCTCGGGTCGCAAGACAATCGCATTCGGAATATTTACCGCTGCCTACCTTCTGCTGGAGCCTTGGCGCGAATACATGCTCACAAAAGCATTCGGATTCAACTACGTCGTTTCATCAGCAATAGCTATGGCGGTGTGTGTGGCCGTTTTGAAAAATAACACGCGCCCGGTTATCGCTGCTGCATGCGGTTTTATCGCCGGAATGTGGCACGAAGGCTTTTCTGTAGCAACAGCCGGCGGAATAGCAGCGCTACTTTTATTATTCCCGCCCTATCGCAATTCATCGACCGCTTCATGGCTATCCGGATTGATTGCAGGTATTATTGTACTTGCTCTGCCCCCCGGCACTTCATATCGGGGAGAAGGGATGTTTATGCCGCAAAAACTCATTCAGCTCCAATACGGGATGCTTACAGGATCTCCCTTTTATCTCCTTGCCGTTCTTTCGGCTCTCGTTCTGCTCTGCCGAAATCTCAGGCACAACTTCCTCACCCCTCAGCTTGCATTGATATTAGGTTGTGCAGCCGCCGGATGGGTGGTATGGCGTTGCTTTATGACAGACTATCGCACAGCATGGCCCATGATACTTTTCTCCTCCTGTGGCTTAGGTTATATAATCGGTAAAACAGACTTACTGTCACGTCGTATCGGGGAAATTATCGGAACATCGCTTCTCTCGATTACAGTCCTGCAGCTCCTCCTCTGTATACCCTACGCCATACGTCTTCATAACGAGTATCAACTTGCCTTTAAATCAACTGAAGACGGATCTTCTGGTCACTTCCTGCACCGATCCACTGCTGCAACCACTCCTTGCCATACCCTCAATCGTGTAAATTACGACATATACCTTCTCGGCGGATACCCGGCGTGGCAGTGTGTTCCCGCCGATCTCGCAGAATATTCTCCCCAACAGGCTACCCCACTGCTCAGCCCCAACGATGCCCGACTATTCCGTGGACACATCGTCGTACCAGCTCACTACGGAGCAGGCTCTGCATGGATATGCAGCATCACAACCGGGCGCACCTTCGAAACCGTGTGCCTCCTCACAGAATTCACCAACCAGCACGGCACTTTCTGCTATGCGGCACCTCTCAATCTTTACCATCTCGCCGGCGGCAAAACTATAACCGGCTTCACACTAATCCGACAAGACATATGAATGCATCCCAAAAGCAATCCTTGCCATATATCATCGCCCTCTCTTTGCTGTGGGGCCTGCTTGGAGTCATCTATTATTACACACCCTATGTAATAGATGACGAACATTTTAGGAATTTTCTTTCAGGATACTTTACTAACCCGAGCTTCCAAACATTCATGGAGTCCTGGAAAGAGAGCTTTATTTATCGGTTCTACTACGACAATGGGCGCATCTTCAACCTTATAGCCACTCCGATCATGATCCTTCCCAAGTGGTTGCTTGCATGTGCGCTCAGTGCGTGCTCAATTGCAAACATCTACCTTGTTGCTAAAATATCCAATGTCTGGAAAGAGAGTTTCAGCCTGTTCTGCTCCATAATCTTCCTCTACATCTTCACCCTGCCATGGGCAGACCATATGTTCACAACTATGTTCTCCCTCAACTACATCGCTGCTTCTGTCCCGGCACTTCTCATACTCTATATCTTCCTTCACGACAAGCATATCGGAGCTATTCCGGCATTAGCACTCGGCTTCCTGTCGGCTTGGTGCCACGAAGGTATTGCCGGACCGTTAGCCTTGGGAATGATAGCAACTATGATTTGCTACAAAAGCTATCGCACACGCACAGCCTTATTTATACTCGCCGGAATGGCCATTGGTGTATCCTATCTGCTCTTCCTCGTGCCTGGCACACGCGTACGGACATCTAATGCGACTTTCAGTTTTGGATTTTTCAACTTCTATCATTTCATTCACCATGCTTTACCCTTGTTACTCTTATTTGCCACCACGCTCTGCGCATTCTTTATAAAAGGTTGGAGGCGAAAGATACATCTACATGCAATACCTGCGATCTACGGAATATGCATAGGAGCGGTCATCGTATGGCTGCTATGGATGACCGGAGCCCGGCTTACCTGGTTCCTCGACCTTACATCAGTCCTCGGCATCGCTATTTTATTCCGGCCAGTAGCCCCAAAAATTCCAAAAGCAGCTAATTTGACCATAGCGATAGCATCGCTAACTATCGTAACCGTACATCTCGCAGCATGTATCCCATATGCTCGGGCTTACATGCAGGACTATGAAAATATAAGAAGACTCTATGCCGAATCGACTACAGGAGAAGTATTCTACGATACACTCGAGCCCTGGGATGCCCCTCAATACCTACTGGGGAAAGTTAACTATAACGGTCTCCATGCATGGACATACTCTACCCGTCGCACAATTCCTATGGCACTCTCAAACTTTAGACCCGAAAATGCCGAAATAGGCTTCTGCAATAAAAGTAAAGCTTATATCATTGACGGTAAGCACGTCGTGATTGAAGATTATCCGGGCCGCACTGACGATGTTACTGTAGACTTTATCGTCAACGACAAGGAAGTACCCACACTCGGCTTCCTCACGCCTTTCACCGGTGCCGACAGTAAGAAATATCTGTATTGTCGCCCCGGAGTGGTGAGTCTTCGCAAAAAATGGGAGAACGTGAGCGGTGTAATAATTACTCGTGCCGACTGACTGCTATGTATCGCCAAAAGAGTAAATATATTCCTTATATAATAGGAGCGTTCGCAATAGCGCTCGCCTACACCGTGCTCTACTGCCTGCACCCTGTTCTATACGACGATTGGAACTATCGCCAACAGATGCAGAGCTTCATAGCGACTCCCGGGCTCGGCACTTGGTGGAGCGATTTCTGTGCGGGAATCGCGAGCCGCTATACCTTGGACAATATCCGTATTGCCAACATTCTGTATCTGCTCGTGTGTCCGCTGCCGCAGTGGATTCCGAGTGTCATTGCCGGCTGCACGCTCTATCTTACGCTGATGTTCGGAGGACGTCTTGCGGGGTGTTGGGGACGGAACATGGCGACATTCGCCGTTTTCACGGTCTTGTATATGTTCTATGAACCATGGTATGAGGGAATGTTGCTCAAGAGTTTTGCCTTCAACTACTCGCTTGCTTCAGCCGTAGCACTCGGGGCCGCTTTAGCAATCATCAGACAGCGTCCGAGCAGCTATCTTCTCGCAATTGTTTCGGGACTGACGGCAGGATTGGTGCACGAGGCATTCACCATAAGCCTCCTCGGCGGAGTGTGCATGCTCCCACTCTTTTGCCCCAAGTACCGTTCACACACTACCCTGCTCTGGGCCTGCGGACTTCTCAGCGCGCTGGCCGTTCTCTATACAGCACCGGGAACAGCCCTGCGAAGCGAGGGAATGGCCACATTCGCCAATCTCTACAAGCTGCAGTTAGGCTTAAAATTCGGTTCGGTATTTTATCTGTTTTTCATAGCCTTTATTTTAAAGACGATGCTCAGTCGCAAGCACATCACTCCTCAGCTCGCATTTATCTTCGGCGCCTCGATAGGTGGCTGGCTCATATGGCGATGCTTCATGGGCGACTATCGCCCGGCCTGGAGCATGATACTCTTTTCATCTGTCGGGATTGCCTGTTTTGTGAGCGAAATTTCCCGGAGCCGTCGGCGAGGTTTTCAGATAGCGGGAGCTATCCTCGTGCTCGCCACTATCATACAGATATGCAGCTGCATACCGTGGGCAGCGTGTATGCATAGCGAAGCAGCGGAGGCCAACAGGATTGCTGCCGACGGAGTCTCGGGACATTTCTGCAGCCGTACAACAGCCCCCGAAGTGCCGCTCTACACCTTCAATCGAGTCAACTTCGACTACTTTGTATCTACCGGCTATCCATTCAGCCAAGTCGTGCCGGAGGAATTGCGGAATTTTGCTCCCGAAAAAGCCGAAAAAATCGCCGACGGACTCTATCGGTATCAAGGGCTGTTCATTGCCGAAGGCATTGCTCTGGGAACAAACACGGTGATTACCACAATGTATTTCGACGAAAGTCCCACCGACATATACCACTCCGTAGCACCCTTCTCGACCCCGGCAGGCGACTTCTATTTCCTTAATCCTCTCGGATATTTTCTCTACTCACGCCTGTATAGCAGCGATTCAGTAAAAATTACCGCTCCCACTCCTTATTAGATATTTGCTTGAATCCAAAAAAAATTGTAAATTTGCGGTAATTTTGTAAATGACAATCGCAAAACAACGCAAAGCGTGGAACCTAAATACATCTTCGTGACCGGCGGCGTAGTGTCGTCGCTCGGAAAAGGAATTATTTCCTCATCTCTTGCCTGCCTCCTGAAAGCAAGGGGCTTACGTGTCACCATTCAAAAGTTCGACCCGTACATCAACATCGACCCCGGAACTCTTAATCCCTACGAGCACGGTGAATGCTATGTGACGGAAGACGGTCATGAGGCCGACCTCGACCTCGGCCACTACGAACGATTCACCAACGTCCGCACTTCGAAGGCCAACAACGTTACTACAGGCCGTATCTATCAGAGTGTTATCGACAAAGAACGTCGCGGTGACTATCTCGGCAAGACCGTACAGATCGTACCTCACATCACAGATGAAATCAAGCGTCGTGTAAAATTCCTCGGAAACACAGGAAATTACGACTATATCATCACTGAAATAGGTGGTACCGTAGGCGATATCGAGTCGCTCCCCTACCTTGAGGCAGTGCGTCAGCTCCGTTGGGAACTCGGCCAGAACAGTCTCTGTCTGCACCTCACCTACGTGCCCTACATCGCCGCCGCCAAAGAACTCAAGACCAAGCCCACCCAGCACTCCGTAAAGGCCCTCCAGGAAGTTGGTATTCAGCCCGATATCCTCGTGCTCCGCACCGAAAAGGAAATCAGCCCCGAGATGCGCCGCAAGATTGCGCTCTTCTGCAACGTCGCTCCCGACTCTGTAGTGCAATCCAAAGACGTGGACTCGATCTACAAAGTTCCTCTGATGATGCACGCTCAGCATCTCGATGAAATCGTTCTCCGCAAGACCGGCATGCCCGTAGAAGGAGAACCCGAGATGAAGCCCTGGCTGCACTTCATCGACAAGCTCGACGCCGCCACAGAGACCGTACGTATCGGCCTCGTAGGCAAATATGTAGAGCTTCAGGATGCCTACAAGTCAATCAACGAAGCCCTCTTCCACGCAGCCACATACTCCGACCACAAGCTCGACCTCGTCTACATCCACTCAGAGAAACTCAACGAAGCCAACGCCGATGAGAAACTCAAAGACCTCGACGGTGTGATTATCGCCCCCGGATTCGGTCAGCGCGGTATAGAAGGTAAATTCGTAGCCCTCAAGTGGTGCCGCGAGCACGACGTGCCCACATTCGGCATCTGCCTCGGCATGCAGTGCATGGTCATCGAGTTTGCCCGCAACGTACTCGGCCTCGAAGAAGCCAACTCTACCGAGATGAATCCCTCGACCCCCGAGAATGTTATCGACCTCATGGAAGAGCAGAAGAACATCTCCAACCTCGGAGGCACCATGCGTCTCGGCCTTTTCGACTGCCGTCTACGTCCCGGCTCCAAGGCTGCCGCAGCCTACGGCTCCGAACTCGTTAGCGAGCGTCACCGCCACCGCTTTGAGTTCAACAACGATTATCGCGACCGCTTCGAGCAGGCAGGCATGCAGTGCGTGGGCGAAAACCCCGCAACACACCTCGTTGAAGTAGTGGAAATGCCCTCAAAACGCTGGTTTATCGGTACACAGTATCACCCCGAGTATTCAAGTACCGTACTCGCTCCGAGCCCCATTTTCCGCTCATTTATCGACGCAGCAATCGCTTATCACAACGAAAAAGCATAATAAACAATGGATAAAAACACACTTACCGGCCTTGTGCTGATGGCCGCCGTAATGTTCGGATTCTTCTGGCTCACAAAGCCCTCCGAAGCCGAACTGCAGGCTCAGCGCGAACGGCAAGAACAGGCAGAAAAGGCTATGCTTGAGGCCGCGCAGAGCAAGCAGGCACAAGCCCTTTTCTCTACCGAAGCCGACAGCATGGCTCTCGCAGGTGCTGTACGTGCAATGGGTACCCTTCAGTCCAACGGCTCATACACATTCAGCAACGACAATCTCAATCTGTCCGTTGACTCCGTATCGGGCCTCACCGGCACATATTCCAACGGCACTGCACAGACCGCAATCACCACCCTGCTGGCAAACAAAGGCAATCTCACTCATGCCGACGCTGTCAAGGCAGTGAAAGCCGTTCAGAAAGTGATCGACAATGCCGCCCGCTACGAAGGTTTTGCCCGCTATCTCGGCGGCACAAACCGTCAGTACACTCTCGAGAACGACCTCATCAAGCTTACGCTCGATTCGCGCGGCGCACGCATTTCGCAGGCCGAGCTCAAGAACTACAAGACCGAACTCGGCGACGAACCGAGCAACATCGAGCTCTTCAAAGACGAGACCGACGGCTACAGCTTCCGCTTCAACACCGCCGAGCAGCGCATCGATACCCGCGAATTCAACTTCGCCACAGCCCTCGAAGGCGACAGCGCCGTAGTAATGGTGCTCGAACCCGCAGCAGGCAGCAAGTGGGCTATCCGCTATACCCTCCCCAAAGATTCCTACGTAGTGCGTATGGACATTCTCCAGCAGGGTATGGACGCGCTTCTTCCCGCAAGCACCTCGTCGATCGACTTCGCATGGCACCAGAAAATGGCCCGCAACGAGGTTGGCCGCACTTTCGAGGAGCGCAACAGCGCCATATACTATAAGTATGTAGGCGAAGGCGTGGACGAACTCAAGAGCAACGGCGATGACAGCAAGAACCTTACCGGCCGACTCCGCTGGGTTGCTTTCAAGAACCAGTTCTTCTCGTCGGTCATCATTGCCCGCAACGGCTTCACCTCTGCCGACATCAATTCGGTGGATATCAAAGACGCCGATTACCTCAAGGATATGAGCATGGACGCTACCCTCCCCTACAATGTAGCCGACGGTGTGGCAGCCTCTTTCGACTTCTATCTCGGTCCGAACGACTACCCTATCCTCTCGCGTCTCGACAAGACCCTCGGATATGACGACAACCTTTCGCTCACCCGACTCATTCCTCTCGGCTGGGGTCTCTTCCGTTGGATAAACACTATCATCGTTATCCCCGTATTCACATTCCTCAGCTCGTTCATCAGCAGCTACGGCATCATCATCCTGCTGCTCACAATCTTCATCAAGCTCATCATCTTCCCCTTCACATACAAGAGCTTCAAGAGCCAGGCCAAGATGCGTGTGCTCGCTCCTGAAATCAAGGAAATCAACGAGAAATATCCCGATCAGGCCGACGCCATGAAGCGTCAGCAGGAGACCATGGCACTCTACAGCCGCGCAGGTGCAAGCCCCTTCTCAGGCTGTCTGCCCATGCTTCTGCAGATGCCCGTACTCATCGCCATGTTCTCGTTCTTCCCCTCGGCTATCGAACTCCGCGGACAGTCGTTCCTTTGGGCCCACGACCTTTCGGCACCCGACTCCATACTCACTCTCCCCTTCACCATACCTTTCTATGGCAACCACGTGAGTCTCTTCTGCCTTCTGATGACTGTTATCAACATCCTCTACATGCACATAAGCATGCAGAACCAGCCCCAGAACGCAAGCATGCCGGGAATGAAAGCCATGCAGTACATGATGCCTATCATGTTCCTCTTCATCTTCAACGACTACGCATCGGGCCTCAGCTACTACTACCTCCTCTCGCTTCTCATCACTATCATCCAGACCTACATCTTCCGTAAGGTGATAGACGAGAAGAAGGTGCGCGAAGAACTTCTCGCCAACGCCCGCAAGCCCCGCAAGAAGACTGGTTTCATGGCTCGTCTCGAAGAAGCTCAGAAGCAGGCCCTCGCAGCACAGCGCCAGCAGGCTCAGCAACAGGCTAAAGCAGGTAAACGCCGCAAATAAATTTCAGAAACAACTCCTATATACACACAGATGAGTTCAATCTCTTCACGTATTCAGGCATTGGCCGCATCGCAGACCTTGGCCATGTCGCAGAAAAGTGCCGAACTGAAGGCACAAGGTGTAGACGTTATCAACCTCTCAGTGGGCGAACCCGACTTCAACACCCCGGACCATATCAAGGCTGCAGCGATCAAGGCTATAGAAGACAACTACAGCTTCTACAGCCCCGTCCCCGGCTACATGAGCCTCCGCAAAGCTATCGCCGAAAAACTCTCACGTGAGAACGGCCTTACTTTCGCTCCCGAGCAGATTGTAGTAGGCAACGGCGCCAAGCATGCCATATGCAATGTAATTCTCGCTTCGGTAAACCCCGGCGACGAAGTGATTATACCTACCCCCGCTTGGGTAAGCTACGTGGAGATGGTCAAACTCGCCGAAGGTAAATCGGTATTCATCCCTACCGGTGTAGCCGACGACTTCAAAGTTACTCCCGAGCAGCTCAAAGCAGCTATCACACCCAAGACCAAGGCAATAATCATCTGCTCGCCCTCCAACCCCACCGGCAGTGTATATACCCGCGAGGAGCTCGCCAAACTCGTGGAAGTGCTTGCACGCTATCCGCAGATTCTCGTCATCGCCGACGAAATTTACGAGCACATAATCTACACCGGCGGCGACTTCGTGTCACTCGCCTCGTTCCCCGAGATTGCCGACCGCACAGTCGTAATCAACGGTGTATCGAAAGCCTATGCCATGACAGGCTGGCGTATCGGCTACTGCGCCGCTCCCGCCGACCTCGCCAAGGCCGTGACCAAGCTCCAGGGTCAGTTCACCTCCGGTGCATCATCAATCGCACAGAAAGCCGCAGAAGCAGCCTACACAGGCTCTCAGGAATGTGTGGAAGAAATGCGTAAAGCATTCCAGCGTCGCCGCGACCTCGTGGTACGCCTCGCACGCGAAATCCCCGGTCTCGTCATCAACGAACCCCAGGGAGCCTTCTACCTCTTCCCCGAAGTATCTTCTTACTTCGGCAAGAGCGCCGACGGCTACACCATAACCGATGCCGGCTCACTGGCCATGTACCTCCTCGAAGTGGCACATGTCGCCACCGTCGACGGCGCCGCCTTCTGTGCCCCGGGCTATATCCGCCTCAGCTACGCTACTTCCGACGAAAACCTCGTCGAAGCCTTCAGCCGTATCGGCAAAGCCCTCGCAGCTCTGAAATAATACTTCTCAGATATGTAAAAAGTACCCGCGACACTCATGCCGCGGGTACTTTTGTTGTATAGCGGCCTGATGTATCAACTGCCTGAGTATGAACTTAACTTAGCGCCTTTCGGTTATTATTGCAAGATGCGTTTTAAATAGAACCTGTATGGCAAAAATAATTGAACGACGTAAAGCCGTGAGCCGCTTCGGGACTATGCCCGGAAGCGGCTCTATAGAACATTGCTCTATGAGCAGCGATGTGCTTGGAGAAAATAAGGATTTTTCGGTGTATCTTCCTGCGGGATACGAAGATAGCGACAAGCGCTATCCTGTGCTCTATATGCTCCACCCCGCCGGTGGCACTCATGAGATATGGATAAGTATGGGAGTGTTGCCTCAAATTGCCGATGATGCCATACGCTCGGGTATGGCGATGCCTATGATTATCGTTATGCCCGATGCAAGCGGTATCGGCGACTATCATCTCGGCAAGAACATGGGATTTTTCTCTGTGCCGGGGCACGACTATGAGGCGTATTTTCACAAGGAACTTATCCCTCTGATTGATGCTACCTACCGCACTATTTCCGACAAGAAGCATCGTGCTATCGCCGGCCCTTCTATGGGTGGAGAAGCAGCAATTGCCTATGCCCAGAAATATCCTGATTTCTACAGCGCGGCCTGCTCTCTGAGCGGTATTCTCGGACACCCCGAGCAGAGCAAAATGGCTTCGTACGACAAGGATTATGCCGAGTCGCTCATAAAGAACAACCCGTCGGCTTTCGTAGAGAATGCGACGCCCGACCAGGTTGAGAAGCTCAAGAGCGTGCGCTGGTATGCCGATTGCGGCGACAGCGATTACTTCATCGAGGGTAACACTGAGTTTTTCCTCGCCATGAAAAAGCAGGGCATCTCTATCGACTACCGTATGCGCAGCGGTGTGCACGCCTGGTACTACTGGATTACGGGGCTTGCTCCGATACTAACTTTTCTCTCTACCGGCTTTGCCGACTGAGGGGGATTAATGGGTATCAATACGTCAATTTCCTCTTCGCTGCGAGGTGCTGACTGTAAAGTCAGTCGTGTGCGGGGCAGCTGCCGCAAAAGTGTAGAAGATCGGGGTCTCCGTGATAGGGCCCGGTCTTCTTTCTTTTGGGGGCGGCTTGGGTGGCGAAGAGACGGGAATTAGAAAAATGGTGGTCATGGGAGCGGCCTTCGCAGGCAGGTCTTCCATGGCCTTTCGACGGTATGCGCGGTATGCGCTGATAGAGA
>JAAVFI010000030.1 GCA_014800815.1 Bacteroidales bacterium
ATGCCCTCCGAGGCACGAATTTCAACATTCTCTACGCCCACGACCTCAACCGCAAGAAAGCACAGGAACTGTTTCGGTATGCGCATCCTGTCTTTCTCGACCTGCCGTGCTACATCATCATCTACCACAGCTGCGCGGGCACTCGCAATCCCGACTTTCCGCCGTGCGTAGAGCGTGACATCTCTATCAGCGCATACCGCGCATATCGCCGAAAGGCCATGGAAGACCTGCCTGCGAAGGCCGCTCCCATGACCACCGTTTTTCTAATTCCCGTCTCTTCGCCGCCGAAGCCGCCGCCAAAAGAAAGAAGACCGGGTCTCTCAGTGGAGACTCCGATCTTCTACACTTTAGCGGCAGCTGCCCCGCACACGACTGACTGTGCAGTCAGCACCTCGCAGCGAAGAGTATTTTGACGTATTGTTATTTAGGCAGCTCGCGATTCTTGAGATTGGGGAGCAGGCAAGCTACAATGCCGAGCAGCGGCATATAGGCGCAGACATTGTAGATAGCCTCAATACCATAGGTGTCGGCAAAAGTTCCGAGAACAGCCGACGCGATTCCGCCGATGCCGAACGCAAAACCGAAGAACAGGCCGGAAATCATGCCGAGTTTAGTCGGGAGAAGTTCCTGGGCGTAGAGCAGTATCGCAGGGAAAGCTGACGACAGCATAAATCCCGCGCAGAAACTGAGAACTGCTGTGAGCGGAAGCGATACGTGCGGAAGAAGCATGGAGAAAGGCGCAGTGCCGAGTATGGAAACCCATATGACGAGTTTGCGGCCATATCTATCTCCGATAGGTCCTCCCACAAGCGTTCCCGCTGCAGTAGATACTACGAATATAAAGAGGAAAATCTGCGACATTTTCACCGATATGCCGAATTTCTGCATAAGGTAGAAGGTATAGTAGCTCGACAGCGAAGCCATATACACATACTTCGAGAAGATAAGCACCATTATCACGCAGATTACAAATGTGGTCTTTCGCTTCGACAAGGGCAGCGCCAGACTCTTGGTGTGTGCCTGCGGATGATTCTTCACATCGTTCAGGTATCCTCTATACCATTTTACTATAGGGCGCATTACGGCGAAAGCCAATGTGGAGAATACGAGGAACCACAGCACGTAGTGGCGCCCGTGGGGTGCAACTATCAGCGCTACAAGCAGCGGACCTATCGACCCTCCGAAATTACCGCCGACCTGGAATATAGATTGGGCGAATCCACGCCGTTCACGTCCCGCAAGAGAGGTGATACGCGAGGCTTCGGGGTGAAGCGTTGCCGAACCGAGTCCGACAAGAAAAACGGCTGCAAGGATGCCGCTGAGGGTATTACAGTAGGCAAACATGGCTATGCCTAAAGTCGTGCATACCATGCCCATTGGCAGGGAGTTGACAAAAGGACGCTTGTCGAATGCAAACCCTACCACGGGTTGGAATATCGAGGCGGATATCTGGTAAACAAGCGTGATGATACCTATCTGTGCGAAATCAAGATGCAAATCTTTTTTCAGCATAGGATACACTGCGGTGATTACCGATTGGAGCAAATCGTTGAGAGAATGTGCCGCACACAGCGCTAACAGTATCGGGAAAGCCGGCATCGACATCACGCGTTTAAGCCTATCCCGAAAAGTCTCTTTCGTACCTTTTGGACTCATAAATAAACCTTAAAAATCGCTGCAAAGTTAAGAAAAATTTTGTTCACAAAATAGGTCGTGCCCGAATTGACACGACCTATATTTTCTTAATTATTTCTTAGTTTGCGGTATTCTGTGGGTATTACCTGTATGAAATCCTTCAGTGAGTTGTCCCAGTCGTCGAGAAGTCGTGCGGCCAAGGGCGAACGTGTGTGTCGGTAGTGCGCCGATACCAGTCGGTGCAATTCCCTTGCATCGGCGGCATTCTCTACAAGCGAAAGCTCTACCAACTCCATGTTGCAGAAGTAGTCGAAAGTCCGCTCGGGGTCGTACACATAAGCCACACCTCCGCTCATACCGGCGGCGAAGTTTCGCCCTGTGCTGCCGAGTACTACGGTTACACCGCCGGTCATATATTCGCAGCAATGATCGCCGACGCCTTCTACCACGGCGGAGGCGCCGGAATTTCTTACGCAGAATCGTTCGCCGACTCGGCCGTTGATGAAGATTTCACCCGAGGTGGCACCGTAGAGTATGGTATTTCCGGCTATGATGTTGTCCTGAGGAGCAAATTCGCTGCCTTCGGGCGGCACAATCACTATACGCCCTCCCGATAGTCCTTTGCCTACATAGTCGTTGGCATCACCTTCGAGGCGGAAAGTAACTCCTTTGGTAAGGAAAGCTCCGAAACTCTGGCCCGCAGAACCTTTGAAAATTACCTTGACGGTATCTTGGGCAGGCAATCCTTCGTCGCCGTATTTCTTTGCCACTTCACCCGAGAGCATGGCACCCACCGAGCGGTCGGTGTTCGTGACTCTGAACTCCAATTCTACCGGAGTTGCCGAGTGAATGGCCGAGTAGGCCATGGCTATAATCTTGCGGTCGAGCACATTGTCAATATCATGCTTCTGAGCCGACATACTCATCACGCTGTTTGTGGCAGCCTCTTCGGGGATGTATAGCAGGCGGCTGAGGTTAAGACCGTCAGGCAGTCCGGCTTTCACTTTGAGAAGGTCGGGACGCCCGATTATCTCTTTGAGATTGCGGATTCCCCTCTCAGCCATCATCTCGCGTATGCGGCGGGCGAGGAAGCGGAAATATCGTACCAGATATACCGACTCTCCTTCATATTTCCGTCGCAATTCGGGATCCTGCGTGGCTATACCTACGGGGCATTTGTTCGTGTGGCATCGGCGGTCCATTATACAGCCGAGTACAATCATCGCTGCGGTTGAGAAACCGTAGTCTTCGGCTCCGAGCATTGCCATGACGAGCACATCGTGAGCCGATTTGAGCTGTCCGTCGGCCTGCAGACGCACCTGTCCGCGAAGATTATTCATCACCAGAGTCTGCTGAGTCTCCGAGAGTCCGAGCTCTACGGGAGTTCCGGCGTAGCGTATCGACGAGGCCGGCGAAGCTCCCGTACCGCCGTCGCTGCCCGATATCGTTATAAGGTCGCTCTTGGCCTTGGCCACACCTGCGGCTATGGTTCCCACACCGCTTTCCGATACAAGTTTGACGGAGATTTTCGCCCGCGGATTCACATTCTTAAGGTCGAAAATAAGCTGAGCAAGGTCCTCTATAGAGTAGATATCGTGGTGAGGAGGGGGCGAGATGAGCGATATTCCGGGAAGCGAATGGCGCGTCTTGGCTATGATTTTGTCAACTTTGTAGCCGGGCAACTGGCCGCCTTCGCCGGGCTTGGCTCCCTGAGCGACTTTGATCTGTATTTCATCGGCATTTACCAGATAGTTGGTGGTTACGCCGAAGCGGCCCGAAGCCACCTGCTTAATGGCACTGCGCACGCATGTACCGTCCTCGCGGTTGACAAATCGCGCCGAGTCCTCGCCGCCTTCGCCCGTATTGGATTTGGCTCCTATAGAGTTCATGGCGGCGGCGATAGCCTCGTGAGCCTCTATGGATATTGCTCCGAACGATATCGCACCCGTGAAGAAGCGCTTCATGATTTCTTCTTCCGGCTCCGTTTCCTCTATGGAAATGGACTCGCCCAACGACCCGATTTCGAGGTAATCCCTTATGAAGATAGGGTCGTGGCCTTTGTCGACTATATCGCAGAATTCCACAAACTGCTTGTAGCTGTCCAGGCGCGTAGCTTTCTTCAGAGCTTTCACCGCTTCGGGATTCCATGCATGATTTTCACCGTCTTTGCGGAATGAATATCTGCCGGCATAGGGCAGGGGAGCACTCTCGTCGGAATCACTCTCCCAAGCCTGACGGTGAGCGTCGAGGATGTCGACGGTTACCGATTTCAGACCGAGACCGCTGATTTTGGAGGGTGTGCCGCCGAAGTAGCGGTCGCAAATTTCGTTTGACAGACCGAGAGCTTCGAAGAGCTGAGAACCTTTGTAGGAAGTCAGAGTAGAGATACCCATTTTCGACATAATCTTCAGCAAACCTTTGTCTACGGCCTCCACATAGTGTCGCGACGCCGTATCGAAGTCGAGCTGAATCTTCTTCTCCTCAACCATTTTGTCAATCACGGCAAACGCCATATAGGGATTGATAGCCGATGCTCCATAGCCCACAAGAAGTGCGAAGTGCATCACCTCACGGGCATCGCCGGTCTCCACTACAATCGCGGTGCGTGTACGCTTGCGGGCGTTGATGAGGTGGTGGTGTAGGGCGGCAGTAGCCAGCAGAGCAGGTATCGGAGCTCGGTCGGCGGAGATTCCTCTGTCGGTCAGAATTATATAGCTGCAACCTTCGTCAACCGCTTTTTCTCCTTCTTTGCATAGGCGCTCAATACCCTTCTCGATGCCCTCGGCGCCGTCCTTGATATGAAATGTCATATCGAGTCGGCAGGCATCGAAGCCCTTGTAGCGGAGATGACAGAGCAAATCGAGCTCACGGTTGGTAATAACGGGTCGCTTGAGAAGCACCATTTTGCACAGGTCGGGCGAGAAACACAGCATATCTCTGCCCACGGCACCGATGTAGCTGTCGAGGTTCATCACGAGTTCCTCTCTCAGCGGGTCGATAGGAGGGTTGGTGACCTGCGCGAAGTGCTGGCGGAAATAGTTGTAGAGCGGTTGTCGTCTCTTCGATATTGCCGCCATGGGAGTATCGTCGCCCATTGAGTGTATAGGCTCTTTGCCGTCGACTGTCATTGGCGTGATGATTTTCTCAATCTCCTCGCTGTCGTACATGAAAGTCTTGAGCAGTTTTGTGAAATCCTTTACTTTCTCGTCGGCCTTTCTGCCCGATGAGATTGTATCGAGCTTCACTCGGTAGCGGGCCAGCCAGTCGCGGTACGGGCTCATTCCTGCGAGCGTCTCCTTGATCTCTTCGTCAAAGAGTATGCGGTGCTCCTCCATATCCACGATTATCATTTTGCCGGGCTTGAGTCGTCCCTTCTGCTTTATTTCTGAGGGGTCGAATGCAAGCACACCCGTCTCCGAAGCAATCACCACAGTATCGTTGTCGGTGATCAGATATCGTCCGGGGCGGAGACCGTTGCGGTCGAGCATGCCGCCGGCATAGCGTCCGTCGCTGAAAAGCAGCGTGGCAGGGCCGTCCCATGCCTCCATTAAGATCGAGTGGTATTCGTAGAAAGCCTTGAGCGCAGGGCTTATAGGGTTCTTGTCGTTGAATGATTCAGGCACGAGCATCGCCAATGCGTGGGGGAGCGACATTCCTGCCATAACGAAAAATTCGAGAGCATTGTCGAGCGAAGCGGAGTCGCTCATTCCGGGTTGAAGTATCGGCGTCATATCCTGCCCCTCGAAAGCTGCCGGATTCAAACCGCCCTCTCGTGCCTTCATCCACAGACGGTTGCCCTGAATGGTATTGATTTCACCATTGTGTCCGAGCATTCTGAAAGGCTGCGCGAGGCTCCATGCCGGGAAAGTATTGGTAGAGAATCGCGAGTGAACCAGCGCCATAGCCGTAGTAAAGCGGGGATTCATCAGGTCGGGGTAATAGTAGCGCAGCTGCATGCTGGTGAGCATTCCCTTGTAGACTATCGTTTTAGACGATAGCGAGCAGATGTAGAAATCTTCCTTGCCGGCTATATCCGACTCTGCAACCTTTTTCTCTATTCTTTTTCTAAGAAGATAGAGGCGAAGTTCCATTGGTCGGTCACTCTCCTCATCAGAAACGAATATTTGCCTTACATAAGGCTCTGCAGTCCTCGCCACTTCGCCGAGAATCGAGTTGTTGACCGGAACTTCGCGAACGGCTTGAAGCACCATTCCGTCGGCCATAGCCTCACGCTCTATTATATTGTAGATTGCTTCGCATGACTCCTCATCGCGAGGCAGGAACATTATGCCCGTGCCATATCTTCCTTTTTCGGGCACCGGTACGCCCTGCAGAAGTATGAATTCGTGTGGAATCTGCACCATAATGCCGGCGCCGTCGCCGGTAAGAGGGTCGGCACCCTCGGCTCCACGATGTACCATGTGCTCAAGTACCTGGAGAGCTTTTTCCACAAGTCGGTGGCTCTTGCGTCCTCCGACATTCACGAGTAAGCCCACGCCGCAGGCATCATGTTCGTATCGAGGGTCATACAACCCTCTGCTATGATAATTCATATTAAATATCTGTTCCCGTTGTTAAATCTGTTGCAAAATTAGCAAAAAGATATTTAATATGCAAATATTGTAGCAATGTTTCGAACTCTTGCGGTTTAAATACGCACAGGCCACATGATTAGCCTCCCCCCTCTATCGAGCGGTTATCCCCCGTTGCAGTTTCCTGCACAAAGATACCCCACTCAATAGTGAATTTTGAAAAATCATATTTTTTAACTAATTTTGCAGCGTGATTCACAAAGAGTCACGCTTTTATGTCAGTAAAAACTTATAGTTTAATTCAGTCACACCCCGTTGTCAGAAACTGGGGTTTTCTTGAAAATTGGAAAAGTACGGCTTCTTTTTCCAAGTAATCGGCAAACATAGTATTTGCCGCTCATAGTCTATGTTTTAGGCTATAATTCTTATCCAATCAATTACTAAAATTTTCATTACCTTATGAACAATCTACGATTGCTCGCAGGGTTGGTGTGCGCGTCCTTGCTGAGCGGCGGGGTGTGTGCGTCCGCTCAGTCGGTGATTACCCTTGAAGAAATCTTCGAGAGTGCCGAGACTAACAGCGTAATGTTACGTCCGTCATTCACCGCGCAGACCGAAGCCGAGCATGAAATCTCTGTAGCCAGGGCAGAACGTCTGCCCGAAATTAGTGCGTCAATGTCTGTAAGCTATATCGGTGACGGATTCATTACCAAACGAAATTTCAGCGACTATCAGAAAGCACCGATACCGCATCTCGGTACCGGGCTGTCTATGAATATCACCCAGCCGGTATATACCGGCGGGGCAATAACCAATTCTATTGAGCTTGCCGAACTGAAATCGACCGCGTCAAGATTCGCCACCGAGTTAAAGCGTGACAATATCCGCTTTGAATTGACAGGCTTTTACCTCGACATATATAAATACTCGAATCTCCGCAGTGTCATCGAAAGCAATATTGCCTCGGCTCGGAAGATTCTCGATGAGATAAGAGCCGGATATGAACAGGGAACAGCCTTGCAGAACGACATAACCCGCTACGAACTCCTTGTCTCCAATCTTGAACTCCGGCTTGTCAGGATAAATAATACTCTCGATATACTCAACAACAATCTTGTGACTGTAGCCGGATTGCCCGAAACGACAGTTGTTGTGCCCGACTCTACAATCCTTGACCGCTCGCTACCGATGCAGGGCGAAGGATGGTGGCGAAATGAAGCCGAGACAAACGCGCCGGCATTGAGTCTTGCCCGCACCGGAGTTGACATCAGTCACAAAGCCGAAGCCTTGGTTCGCTCCGAGAGGCTACCCAAAATCGGTATCAATGCCGGATGGACAATGGACGGTCCGATACTTGTAGAAATTCCGCCCATCAACCGCAATCTCAGTTATTGGTATGTCGGTGTAGGCGTAAGCTATAATCTTTCATCGCTTTACAAGAATAATAAATCATTGGCGAAGAGTCGCATAGCCACTCAAAAGGCAGCCGAAGAACTTGAAGCGGCCCGCGAAGGCATCGATCTCGCTGTCCGTGCCGACCATGTGCGTTATCTTGAGGCATAC
>JAAVFI010000031.1 GCA_014800815.1 Bacteroidales bacterium
GACCTGCCTGCGAAGGCCGCTCCCATGACCACCGTTTTTCTAATCCCCGTATCTTCGCCGCCCAAGCCGCCCCCAAAAGAAAGAAGACCGGGTCTCACCATGGAGACTCCGATCTTCTATACTTTTGCGGCAGCTGCCCCGCACACGATGAGCCACACAGCTCACACCTCGCAGCGAAGAGGATATTGACGTATTGATAGAATTATCTCTTGGCTGCGATAAGCAGGTCGGCGAACGTATCTACAGTGTCGGCAGTGATTGGGGGCTGCGGGTCGGAGTTCACTGCCGTCTCGAGGGTGGTTTCACCGGAGAGAACGAGAACGCCGAGGGCACCCGCGTTGCGGGCCATTGCCACGTCGGTATATATGCGGTCGCCGCACATTGCTATTTCGTCGGGACGGTAGCCGTATCGGTCCATTATTCCGCGGAGCATGTCGGGGTTGGGCTTGCCTATCACGATGTCGGGCTGTCGGCCTGTGGCGTGCTCTATGCAGGCGCACATACTGCCGCAGTCCACCAGGATTACGGGTTGGTCGGTAGGGCACACGCGGTCGGGGTTGGTAGCGATGTAGGGTACGCCCTGCGACGCCCACCACGATGCGCGGCAGAGGCGCGGATAGGTGAGGGTAGTGTCGAACGCTACCACGAGCACATCGGGACGGTCGGCGGCATCGTCGGCGCACATCTCGAAGCCGGCGGCTTCAAATTCGCCGATCATGCTCGGAGTGCCCAGCACAAAGAGGCGGCGCGCTTCAGGATAGTGGCTCTTGATATAGTCGATAGTGGCTACCGCAGTCGTGTAGACTTCCTCGCGGGTAGCTTCGATGCCCATGCCCGCAAGTTTCTTCACGTAGTCGTCGAGCGAGCGGGTGGGGTTGTTGGTTAGGAAGGAGTAGCCTATGCCGTTGTCGGTGAGCTTCTTGAGAAATCCCTTGGTCCAGGGGAAAAGTTGAGAACCGAGATAGATAGTGCCGTCCATGTCGAGCGCCACGTGGCGTATGCGGCGGCAGGCTTCTTTCAGTTCGGCGTCGCTCATAGGCGACATATATTTGTCGAAATTCATGTCTTGAAAGTGTGAGGGGGTGATTACATAGGTTCGATATCGTCGTAGCGGATAGCTGCGGCGCGGTCGTAGCCGTCGCGAGGAGCCTTCCACATCGAAACAAGCACAAAGAGTCCGATTATAGCCACGAAGATTATAGTGTCGAATACGGCTGTCCAGCCGAAAATATCGGCCACATAGCCCACGAGCAGACCCGATGCACCCGACCCGAGATAACCTATGATACCGGCGAGACCGTTGGCACGTGCCGACGCTTCTTTAGTCGCCTGGTTGCCGAGCTCGATGCCTATGAGGGCCTGCGGGCCGTAGATGAAGAATCCGGCTCCGACGAGCACGAGGGCTGTCACTGTTATGCCTGCGCTCTCGGGGAGGAAGCGGAAGATAGTCATGAATAGCGCAGCTCCGAGCATGCACACCACGCACATGCGGTGACCCTTGCCGTGGAACAGCTTGTCGGTGGCCCAGCCTGCGAACAGTGTGCCCACCACACCGGCAATCTCAAAGGCCGCCACTGTCCAGCCCGCGCTCTCTATCGAGAGGTTGCGGCTCTCGGTGAGGAACTTGGGACCCCAGTCGAGAATACCCATGCGCACGACGTACACAAAGAAGTTGGCCACGCAGAAGGTCCACACCCAGCGGTTGGTCCACACCATTACTTTCTCGAATTTTTTGCGGGCGCGGGGGTCGGAAGTCTCCTTGAGCTTGCCGAGGCCTGTATCGGGGAGGTCGGGAAGACCGGCATCCTTGGGCTCGTCGCGAAGACCCACGAATATCACCACAGCTCCCGCGGTGGCTATAGCTGCCGGAATCCAGAAGCACCAGCGCCACGCGCCTGCATGAGCTGCATACGAGGCTGCCTGGCTCACGGCATCGGCAGCACTAACGCCATTCTCGCTGAGGTTGCGCACTATGCCTGCAACGTAAGTCTGATCATTGCTGAGGTCGGTGCCGAGCGTGCCCATTACATAGCCGCAGACAATCACGGCAAGGGCCGCGCCGATAGAGTGGGAGCAATTCCACACCGACATCTTGGTGGCGAGCTCCGAGGGGTGAATCCAGTGGGGAAGGATGCGGGCGCACGGAGGATAACCCATGCCCTGGAACCATTGATTGATAATGATGATGAATCCCATGAACAGAACGAGGGTCTCCACCATTCGAGGGCCGTTCTCCACGCCCGTAATCCAACTGCTGAAGTCGGCACCCCAGCCGAATGCGAAGTTGGCGAGGGCGCACAGCAGCAGGCCAAGTGCCATTACCACGCGTCCGCGGATGCGGTCTACCACATAGCCGTTGACAAATCGCGATATGCCGTAGACGAGTGAGCCGGCAAAGATAATCCAGCCGAACGATTTATTCGATATGCCGTATTCCGCAGTAAGTCCGGGCATAGCCACGGAGAAGTTTTTGCGTACGAAGTAGAAAATGGCATACCCGACCATTGTCACTAAAATGGTCTTCATCTGCCAGTTGAGAAATCTTTTGCGCGACGCCCCTAAAGCGTCGTATGCACTGTTTGCCATGGTGTGGTATTTAAATTTCTGTAAAAGTAATGCGAATATTTCAATCTGTCAAATTATTTGCACGTCGCGTGGCCTCGACATCGAGCGCCTCGAACAGTACTTCGATAGGATTCAGTACTTTAGCTCCCGTCGACATCTCTATCTGCCATTTGCACGTCTCGCAGTCGGTAGCCACGAAGTCGGGCTGCTCGCGCTCAATCTCGGCAAAGAGCTTCGACCCTATAGCCTGCGACGTGGCATAGTTCTCCTGCTTGAAACCGTAGGTGCCCGCTATGCCGCAGCAGTTGGGCCCGAGCACCGTAAGTTCCACCCCCGGAATACTCCTGAGAAGCTCCACCGAGTAGCTGCCGAAGCCCATGCGCTCCATGTGGCAGGGAGTGTGGTAGGCTATGCGCCGGCGATAGTCCTTGCGGAATACGAGTTTTACCTCGCCGCGCTCCACGAGGCGCGAAAGATATGCCGTGGCGAGCGTTATCGACCGGCGCACGTCGGAGTTGTCAAGCCCCAGTACGTGCTCATACTCGTCGCGCATGGTGAAGCAGCAGGTCGAACTCGTAGCCACCACGGCTTCGCTGCCGTCTTCGGCGGCCTTGCGTATCGACGTGAGATTTATCTCCGCATCGCGTGTAGCCTCCTTCACAAGCCCGTTGGCAATCTTGGCCACGCCGCAGCAGCGTTCGCGCTCAAGCATCCTCACGCCTATTCCTGCGGCATTGTAGAGTCCGATGAGAGCCTTGCCGAGCGCGGGATAGTTGTAGTTCACATAGCATCCGTGGAAATAGCTTACATACCTGCTGTATTTCTTCTGCCCGGCCTCGGCATTGCGGCGGTACCAGGTCTCGAACTTCGTGGAAGCGTATTTCGGAAACTGCCTGTGCGAGTCTATATGCAGGGTGCGCTCCATGATATACTTCACTGGCTTCAAGGCCAGCGATGTATTCACCACGGGAGCTGCAAGAGTGGCTATCGACCCCATGATGTCGGTCTCGGCAAGCATGGTATCGCGCAGCGAGGGTTTGTGGGCGGAATAGGAGAGGCGGGCGGCGAGGATAAGGTCGCCGATGCGCACATCCGACGGGCAGGCAACCTCACAGCGCTTGCAGTTGAGGCAGTATTTCAGAGCCTCGTCGAAGAACTCCGGGTTCTTCAGACGGTAGCGCTCGCCGTCGGGGCCGGCCTGTTTCGGTCCCGGATAGCGGGTATTGATTGGAGTTACCGGGCACACCGTGGTGCAGATAGTGCACTTGGTGCACTGCTCGAAGTTGTGCCGGCTTATATTTTCTTTCTGGAAATCCATATTACTTGATGATTTTATCGGCCACGGCCAGGGCGGTGAGCATGGCTACTCCCGCGCCCGAATCGTTGTGCAGCGAGTCCGCGCCGGCAATGCACGCTCCGGCAGCGTAGAGGTTACGGACGGGCACTCCCGAGCGCATGGCTCTGAAAGAGTCGTCGACGGCTACTCCGGCATTCATCACCGGCTGTACGCCGAAGAGGTCGGCGGTAAACCACCCGTCTCTCTCTGCAGGCGCTGCGGTGTCGAGACCGAAGACGGGCTCTATAACCTCGTCGGGGGTAGCCGTGAGGCCGCGGCCGAAGAAACTGCCGGCGGCAAAAATAAAATTGTCGGCATAGAGGGCATCGTCGTCGAGACGGTCGGTGTAGACAGCAGTGAGTCTGTCGCCGTCGAAGTCGGCGCCTGTTACGCGATGACCGTTCAAGAGTCGGCCGCCCGCTTCTGTAAAGCGGTGGATAAGTCGCGAGTGTATCTCAATTCCCGGTACCGATACTCCCACCGTGGGTGCAAACAGTACCTTTCGTCCGACGATCCCTTCGAAAACGGCGGGAGCGGCTTCGACCACAGCCGGAAGTATCACGGCCTCGGGCTCGGAAGTGCTCACCGCGTCGTAGACGGATTCGGCGAAGTGGACCAGTGCCTCGCCCCGCAACACGCGGGCGATATTTGCCGAACGCATTTCGCTCTCCGACTTGCGAAGATTGCGGAGGTCGGCGTTGTCGACGGTCACGATGTCGCACTTTATGCCTTCTTTCTCAAGGGTGGCGGCGATGAAGCGGGGATAGAAATCAAGGAAACCCGCAATGCCTGCAATGACCACATGCGGGCGTTTCAGACTCTTGAGAGCCTCGAGCGTGGCCATATTTTCGAGCGTAAGCCACGCCGGACGCAGAACTCCGAGGGGCGAAATCCGTGTATGATTTTCACGTGCACTGCCTGCAGTCTTCACGCCGGCACGATTCAGCAGCGCCACGGCCTCGTCGGCAAGTCCTTCAAGCGACGCGCCGCCAATCTTTTTGTAAGGATGCGCGTCGGCAAGGTCGGCAAGGGCTTCGATCGGATGCTCTACAGCCTTGTGGGCGGAATCGAATCCAAGCAGTCCGAAAGAGCCTGTGCAGAAGTGCAGGGCGCTGTGTCCGGCCGAAATAAGACCAACTTTCTGCTCTGCTTCGGCAAGACGTATAGCCGCTGTAAGTCCGGCGAGGCCGGCTCCGGTTACGATAGTTTCAAATTTCATGACTTACTTATTTCATTTCTTCGGTCGGATTCAGTGAGTCGAGCCCGGCCACCGAGCCATACATCCACGCCATAAATTGTGCTTCGGCAAGATTGTCGCCCCAAGCCACGGGACGCATGCCTTTCCAGCGCTCGTTCACAAAGCTTCGGATGCCCTGCAGGTGCCGCTCGGTACACGAATCGTGCTTCTCGAGGATAGCCGCCGCGCGACACACGCAGAGCTGTCCCTGGCAGGTGCCCATGCCCAGACGTGTACGTCGGCGCAGGTTGAGCAGATTGTCGGCGTGGAGATTCTTTATGGCGTATTCTATTTCGCCTACGCTCACTTCTTCACATTCGCACACCAGCGCACGGTCGAGCTCGTTGGCCGAGGCAATGTTCGCCGCCAGAGTTCCGTGGCGTCCCGCCGAGGCTTTACCTCCGGCAGTAGCGGGTTTCGCGGTGTCTTCCGACTTCTCGCTTCCGGGCAGCGGACGCTCCGCCGTGACGCATTTCACGCCCTCGCGGCCGAGCTTGCGGCATACCATATCGGTGGCCCATTCGGCCATGAGGCGGTACGTCATCAGCTTGCCGCCGGTAATGGTGATGAAGCCTTCGAGACCGTCGCGCTGCGCGTGGTCGAGGCATACGATACCGCGCGAAATACTGCGGCCCGAGGGGTCGTCGTCCGAGGCAACGAGCGGTCGCACGCCGGCGTAGGCTCTGAGAATGCGTGTGGTGGCCAGCGACGGAGCGAGCATCGTTCCCTCGCGCAGCAGCACGTCCACCTCATCGGGAGTCACCTCCATGCGGTCGACGCTGTCGAAGGGCACGCGGTCGCTCGTGGTGCCTATTACGCACACGGTGTCGCCCGGCACGAGAATATCGGCATTGGCAGGCTTGCGGCAGCGGTTGATTACTATATTGTTGACGCGGTGGCCGAAGACAAGCAGCGAGCCTTTGGCCGGAAACATTTTCACCGACACACCGGCTTTCTCGGCCAAAAGATGTCCCCAGATGCCGGCGGCATTCACCACTACGTCGGCGGTGGCACGCACCTCTTCGCCACCTGAGCGGTGATTGCGCATCACCACGCCTTCTATGCGGTTGCCGGTGCGGATGTAGTCGGTCACTTCGTGGTATGTGAGTATGTCGGCGCCGTGCATACGTGCGTCCGTCACATTTGCCATCGTAAGTCTGAACGGGTCAATTGCGCCGTCGGGCACTTTAACGGCTCCGATAAGGCTCGGATTGACCGACGGCTCCAGCCTGCGGGCGAGAGCCGGGTCGATAGCCTCGGCCTCTATGCCGGCGGCGAGGCACGAATCTATGAATGTTTTCTGGTAGCCGAGGGCGTCCTCGGGAAGAGTGATGAACAGTCCGCCCGTCTCCTCGACGCAGTTGGAGGCTATGCGGCGGAGAATCATATTCTCCTCGATGCACTCCGTTGCCGACTCGCGGTCGGTCACGGCATATCTGGCTCCGCTGTGGAGCAGGCCGTGGTTGCGCCCCGTTGCGCCATGTGTAAAATCGAAACGCTCTACAAGAAGCACGTTAAGACCTCGGAGCGCACAGTCGCGGGCTGTTCCCGCACCTGTGGCACCGCCGCCAATCACTATGACATCATAGTGTTTGTCGAGTTGTTTCATAGACAGTGTGTAGTTATAATCGGGTTTCGTTTTGCTCGAAAGCAATTTCGCAACAAAAGTAATACATAATTATTTAATTTCAAAGAGAACGATGCGAAATTTCATTTCAAAACAATTCGGAGATACGGATAAAAATTCGTATCTTTGCCAAAAATAACTGATTGACAGCAGCTCTATGACAAAGGAAGAACGGCACGAAATTATACTCGACAGCCTCACAAGACATGAACGCGTACAGGTTTCGGAACTTTCGGATATGCTCGATGTTTCGGCCGTAACTATCCGAAAGGACCTCACCGAGCTCGAAAAGCAGGGGCGCCTCTACCGCAGCCACGGCCACGCCATAAAGAAAGACCCGTATATCAACAATCGCTCCGTGATTGAGAAGGAGAAGCTCATGCCCTCGCAGAAAATGCTCATAGGTGCCAAGGCTGCCGAACTCATCACCGAGGACGATTCGATAATAATAGCATCAGGCACTACAATCCACGCCTTTGCCCGCTGCATACGTCCGCGCCACCACCTCACTGCCATATCGGCCTGCCTGAGTGCCACGGAGATACTCGGCACCATGGACAATGTGGAAGTGATACAGCTTGGCGGCATCCTGCGCCACAGCTCTCTGTCGGTGGTTGGTGAATTTGCCAAGGCGCCGTTCTACGACTGCACATGCTCGAAGCTATTCCTCGGCGTCGACGGCATCGACCCCGATTTCGGCATTACTACCACTGATATCCGCGAGGCCGAGCTAAACAAGGTGATGATGCGCGCCGCCCAGAAAGTAATAGTCCTTGCCGACTCATCCAAGTTCATGCGCCGCGGCTTCAGCAAAATCGCCGACCTCAGTGATGTCGACCTCATAATCACCGACAGCGGCGTCCCCGCCGCCATGCGCGAACGCCTCGAGGAGCACGGCATCGAGCTGATTATCGCAGAATGAATTTCAGTCCGGTATAACGGGGCAGATGCTCAGAATATCTTTTTCAAAGCTATTCCGGTCAATTGCCCGATTTCGGACTTGTGTCCTGTGATTGAAAATAGTCTGCGGAGACAGGAATAGCAATGCCGCTATTTTATTACTGTCAGTAATCCCCACTCTGATAAGTGCATAGATGCGAAGATCGGTGTTGAGCAGCTCGCCTTTCTTCGGTCGAATCTGCTTATCTTCCTGTATCAGGGAGTTAAACTGATTTATAAAGTCGGGATACAGACGTAAGAACGCGCTGTCGAAATTGAAGAACATCTCTTTGGCTTCCGCTTCCGACGGTCGGATATACCTTTCGGCGACTGATGATATGTCGCTTAACTGCTTGACTTTCAATTTTAGAACAATCGGAAAGCGGTTGAGTTTCTCGATATATGCAACACATAAATCCATAAACAGACTTACGTATCGCTCTCTCGATTCGTTGGTCTGGCTTAACTGCTTGTTCAATATTTTGAGTTCGTCATTCAGCTCGCTCAACGCATTTCTTGATTTTGCCACCTTTTTATGCTGACGATACACATATAAAATAGCAATCACCAATAGAATCATTAATATCCCGATAATCAGGAGATAAGATTTCAGACGGCCGTTTTTGTCTTCTATTGTCTTCTGATACTCATTGACAATATCGGGAATCTTCTCGGCAATTTCCAGCATTCTGAGACGATTGTTATAGAATACGGCATCGTCGAGAGCGATTTTAAGATATGAATTGGCTTTCGACACATCTCCCTCATCTTTGAGGTACATGGCAAGTTGCTGCATTGCAAGATTTTCCTTGAGGGGAACCATCTGGTCTGATATGGCGGCGTTGGTGAGCCATTCCTTATACTTATCATCGTTGCCTGTTGCCTGATATGTAAGGGCAAGCGCATAGGCGGCCTGCGCGTACAGACGGCAGTCAATCGGGATGTTGTCGAGGACTGAAAGATAGTTTTTCTCTGCTTGGTCGTATCTTTTATCCCTCAGGTCTTTTTCGGCTATGAGATATAAATATTCAGGAGTGTTCACATCCGTCACGGCTATAAGAGAATCAAGATACACCATGCTTTTAGCATGAAACTCCGGCGCAATCGTGCGTTTGTCGGAATATTCTCCCCACACGCCGTAAGCCCACTCACAAGCGGTGAAATATTCTACCTTGGTTTCGGGAGACAGCTTTCGGGAATCTATTTTATCAAGAATTGCAACCGCATGACTGAAGTGTCCGGAAGTTGCCAGTGACAGCGCACGATGAATATTTACCTGCGAAATTATATCATAGTCGCCGGTCGGGACGGCCAATTGTTCCGCCCGGTCAACATAGATCATGGCAGAGTCAAAATTGAATGTCAGATATTCCTTGAATATTTCATTGTAGAGTGCAAGGCTCTTCTCAGGCTCATGGCTGTATGGAAGCAGATTTTTCAGACTGTCTATGCGCTGCTGCTTGACCTGCATGACGTGTTCACGTTGTGATATAGCTTCATCAAGCCGTTCGATTTGCGATGCGGCTTGAACTTGGAGTGTCACGAATACACTTATTATTAGAGTTATCAGTGCTTGTATCTTCATGATTTCAGAGGTCTGTATTGCAAAGCTACACATAATTTTCAGTTCCTGCAATACTACCTGATGTTTGTTTGGTCTACAACTTATATTGCTTGTTATTAGATTTATAAAGTTTACTTGCATTACTGATTCACTACTTGTCAACTCCCTGCTATTGACAAAGTGTGTGTGTGAACGTAATTTTGCGCAAAAACATCGACAAATCCCATGAAACGGACACCGACACAAATTGCAGTACTGGCTGCTATGACACTACTTCCAATACCGATTACGGCTCGGGAAAAATCCGACAGTATATCGGCTGCCGGGAAGGGTGAGGAAAGGAACGTTATGCTTAACGCTTCTGATGCCAACAAACCAAGAGAAATACAAATAGGACTTCCCAGCGAAGATGTCAACGTGTATGAGAACGGACTGCCAGCTGTTTACTCATCCACGGTGCATCAACTTTCCTGTCATTGGCGTAGTGATGCAAGCCTCGGCAAAGTGGAACTGATGAATCCGATGGAATCAGCCATCAAAACAGGTAATATAGCATATTCAATCAATAGTTACTCCAATTTCGGACAGAAAGAGTTCAAGGCGACTTTCAACTATCGCACAAACACTTTTGGATGGCAGAATTTCGATTTCAATGTATCCGGAGGTATAGGTGACAAATGGCTGTATACTGCAAGCGTGTACCAGAACTTCGACCCGGGATACTTTAAATTAAACTTTACAGACTTCACTGACCGCACGCAGCTTTATCACGCCGGGCTGACACGTCTGCTCGATAAAGGCCAGATAAGCGTGTTGTATAAGTTCTC
>JAAVFI010000032.1 GCA_014800815.1 Bacteroidales bacterium
CTTAAGGCCATTTAAGACCCGCCTGCTAAGGCCTCTCCCCTGACCACCTATTTCCTCATCCCCTTATCTTCGCCTCAGAAGCCGCCACCCAAAGCCGTAGATTCGGGCCCCACTATGGAGGGTCTGGACTTCTACACCTTAGCGGCAGCTGCCCCGCACCCGATGAGCCTCACAGCTCACACCTCGCAGCGAAGAGGAAATTGACGTATTGAGAAAGACCGTAGCTTCTGCCATGAATCGGCGTCCTTGGCCGGACGCCAACGTGGAGGGGTGAGCCATCCGGGCACATCCCTCCGCTTCGCTGCGGTATGTACCGCGGTTATGAGTTAATCGGTGTCCTGCCGGACACCACGTAGACTACCCTGATAATTAGATGCTTACGCACATATATGTCGCAAGGTATGCCCGAATGGTGCGCTCCCTTAGTTTGCGCCCGTAGAGGCTAACTCATGGCAGAGTCCACGCAAATACCCGCATAGGGTACCGATTCACATAGTAGCCACCTGCATACCGCAGCGAAGCGGAGTGTTGTCGGGAGTACCTATTCACACAGCCACAAGATGCCCGGTGGGCGCCGATTAACAGCAGTGTATACAGACACTAACTTCTTGATTATCTGCGTGGTGTCCGTTTAGGACACCGATTAACCAGTAACGGGTACATGCCGCAGCGAAGCGGAGGAATGTGCCCGGATAGCCCTACACCCACCGCTGGCGTCCGGAGGACGCCGATTCATGGCTGAGGCTACGGTTCATGCGCGCAGTAGTATATTTCAAAAGCCTGACTATCAACGTGGTGTCCGTTTAGAATACCGATTCCCGAGTAACGGGTACATGCCGCAGCAAAGCGGAGGATTGTGCCCGGATAGCCCTACCCCACCGTTGGCGTCCGACGACGCCGATTCATGGCTGAGGCAATGCCCCACGAGCGCAGTATTACCCTTTCTTGGACTTCGGGAACGGGAGGTGGTTCCAAAGGGTTTCGACAACCTTGAGAACCTTCTGCGAGTCTTCAATGTCCAAGATGTATGCTTCTTTTGCTCCGGGATAAGGACTACCGCTCTCTGCATCGGCCATAAGGTCGCTGATGCAGGGCAGCTTCTTAACGTATGCGATATTGTCGCAGGCAGTGATTACGCACTTATCATTCACATAAATCACATAGTCGCCCATCATTTTACGACTCCGCACCTCTCCCAAGGGTGAGAGTATATCGCTGAGGGTCTCAATAAATTCGGGTGTACAAGCCATGATATTAGGATTTTGCTGATGTCAATATTACGACAAAAGGCCAAGCCTGTGCTTGACCTTTTGGTGATCCGGATGCGACTCGAACGCATGACCGTCTGCTTAGAAGGCAGATGCTCTATCCAGCTGAGCTACCGGACCAAATTCCGCTACGCCGTGGTAGCGTAGCGGCTATGGATTGAGTGGAATTAATCCTGGTTGAGGTTAACTCGCTTGAAGTCAACCACTACGAGACCCTTCTGAGCCTTTTCGAGGTACTGACCGATAGTGAGTTCGCCGTCCTTAACGAATTCCTGCTCCATGAGGCAAGATTCCTTGAAGAACTTGTTGAGACGACCCTGAGCGATGTTCTGAATCATCTGTTCGGGGAGGTTAGCAGCCTTAGCGGCAGCGGTTTCAGCGATGATACCGCGAGCCTTTTCAGCTTCTTCTTCGGTGAGCCAGCCCTTGTTGATGTTAGAAGCGATGTGGTCTTCGCTGTCAACGAGGTTGGGGTTGATACCTGCTTTCTTGAGAGCTGCGTCAACAGCCTTCTTAACCTGCTCTTCCTTGGTCTTTTCGATAGCTACGTGGAGCTCGCTTGCCTTGGTTTCCTCGCTTACGCTGTCGCGGTCAACAGCAACGGGATTCATAGAAGCAACCTGCATAGCCACGTCGCGGCCTACCTGATAGTCAACGCCTTCGAGGTTGAAAGCTGCAATGGTAGAGAGCTTGTTGCCGAGGTGGTTGTAAGAAGTTGTAGAAGCGCCTTCGAGGCATTCGTAGCTGCCGAGCTCGATCTTCTCACCGGTCTTAGCGGTTTCTTCGGTGATGAGGTCGGGAATAGAAACACCGTCGATGCTTGCAGCCTTGAGTTCGTCGAGGCTCTTGATTTTGTTAGCCACAGCGAAGTCGAGGAACTTCTGAGTGAGTGCAACGAAACCTGCGTTCTTAGCAACGAAGTCGGTTTCGCAGCAGAGAGCTACGATAGCTGCGAAAGAACCTTCGCTCTTGGCGAGCACGCAACCTTCAGAAGCCTGACGGTCTTCGCGCTTAGCTGCAACAGCTTTACCTTTCTGGCGGAGGAGTTCTACAGCGGCGTCCATGTCGCCGTTAGTTTCGGCGAGAGCTTTTTTGCAGTCCATCAGGCCGGCGCTTGTGATATTGCGCAGCTTGTTGATTTCTGCTATTGTTACTGCCATAGTATTCTTTATTTTTGGCGGTGATTAATGTTGATTATTCGGCAGCGGTCTCTTCTGCAGCAGCTGCGGGTGCTTCTTCAGCGGCGGGAGCGTCGTTGCGACGTACGCGGCGGCGTTCGCGACGGGGAGCAGCAGCTTCAGCCTGAGCTTCAGCAGCTTCGTTGTCGAGCTTTTCAGCCTTGCGTTCTTCGAGGCCTTCTGCCATAGCAGCTACGAGAGTACCTGCGATGAGTTCGATGCTCTTGGAAGCGTCGTCGTTTGCAGGGATTACGTAGTCTACAGAAGAGGGATCGGAGTTGGTGTCTACCATAGCGAATACGGGGATACCGAGGCGGTTAGCTTCAGCAACTGCGATGCGCTCTTTGAGAACGTCAACTACGAAGAGTGCAGAGGGAAGACGGTTGAGGTCGGCGATAGAACCGAGGGTCTTCTCGAGTTTTGCACGCTGACGTGTGATCTGAAGACGTTCGCGCTTAGAAAGGTTGTCGAATGTACCATCCTTTGCCATCTTGTCGATAGTTGTCATCTTGCGGACAGCCTTGCGGATGGTGGGGAAGTTGGTGAGCATACCACCGGGCCAGCGCTCGATAACGTAGGGCATGCCTACGCTTGAAGCGAGGTCGGCGATAACTTGTTTGGCCTGTTTTTTGGTAGCTACGAAGAGCACTTTCTTGCCCTGCTTTGCCATACCGCGGAGGATGTTAGCGGCTTCAGCGAGCTTGGCTTCGGTCTTGTAGAGGTCGATTATGTGGATACCGTTACGCTCCATGAAGATGTAGGGTGCCATTGCGGGGTTCCATTTACGCTTGAGGTGGCCGAAGTGGCAACCTGCTTCGAGGAGCTGGTCAAATGTGGGATTAGCCATTGTATTTTTTTGTAGTTAGGTTTACGTTCTTTAAGAATTTTATGCAACCGCGGGGTAGGGAACGCAGGTCCATCGGCGCGGTTTAGATACTAAACACTTATGCGGCGGCACGGGCCATACCGTGCGCAGCCGTTGAAGGGAGAGGTAGCGATTAACGCTTGGAGAACTGGAAGCGCTTGCGTGCTTTGGGCTGACCGGGCTTCTTACGCTCTACAGCGCGGGGGTCGCGGGTCATGAAGCCGTGCTTGCGGAGGATAGCCTTGTCGTCGGGGTTGATTTTGACAAGAGCACGAGCGATACCGAGGCGAAGAGCTTCTGCCTGGCCTTTGTAACCACCACCGTCGAGGTTTACGTGGATGTCGTATTTGTCGGCTACTTCAAGAGTGTTGAGGGGCTGACGTACGATATACTGAAGAATCGACGAGGGGAAGTATACCTCGAGGGGTCGCTTGTTGATTGTGATAGTGCCGTTACCTTCTTTGAGGATAACGCGGGCTACGGCTGCTTTGCGGCGTCCTACTGCATTTACTGTTTCCATGTGCGATTATTTCAGTTTGTTAATGTCAATAACAGTGGGGTTCTGAGCCTCGTGGGGATGTGTGGGGCCGTTGTAAACGTGCATGTTCTCGATGAGCTTGCGGCCGAGACGGTTCTTGGGAAGCATGCCTTTCATCACGCGGATGAAGAGGGGGTGCATACCGGGCTTGAGGTGCTTGTTGAATGATTTCTTCATGAGCACTTCGGGGGTGAGCTCACGCTGACCGCCGGGATAGCCGGTGTAGTTGAGATAGATGCGGTCGGTCATCTTTTTGCCGGTAAGACGGATCTTGTCGGCGTTGATGATGATTACGTTGTCGCCGCACTCCATGTTGGGGGAGTAGGTAGGTTTGTATTTGCCGCGCAGAAGTTTTGCTACTTTTGCGCAGAGACGGCCGAGTACCTGGTCGGTAGCGTCAATCACAACCCACTCATGCTGTACCTCGTGGGCGTTGGGAAATTCGGTGCGATAGCTAATTGTATCCACTTTGTAATTAATTGATTAATTGTTACATAAATCGACCTTCGCGTATCGGAGAAGCTTGGCCAAAAGCTGTCCGGGCGACTGTCATCCATTAGGTTGGACATAATCGGTGCCGCAAAGGTACGACTTTTTTCTTATTCCACAAAATATTTTTTGTCTACATATATAATAATGAGGCGACACCCTGCGGCATCGCCTCATTATTATATATGCGTGAGTATTACTCCATGAGCTTGCGGTAGCGCTTGCGCGGAAGTTCTTTTCCGCCGTTGAGGCGCTTCTTATGCTCCTCGTAGTCGGAGTAAGAGCCTTCGAAGAACACTACGTTGCCGTCGCCTTCGAACGAAAGGATGTGTGTGCAGATGCGGTCGAGGAACCAGCGGTCGTGGCTTACCACTACGGCGCATCCGGCGAAGTCTTCGAGACCTTCTTCAAGTGCGCGGAGGGTGTTCACGTCGATATCATTGGTAGGTTCGTCGAGCAGGAGCACGTTGCCCTCCTCTTTCAGCGCCATGGCAAGGTGGAGGCGGTTGCGCTCACCACCTGAGAGCACGCCGATTTTCTTTTCCTGGTCGGCTCCTGTGAAGTTGAAGCGCGAGAGATATGCGCGGGCATTCACGTCGCGGTCGCCCATGCGGAATGTTTCGACGCCTTGCGAGATTACTTCGTAGACGCTCTTCTCGGGAAGAAGGTCGTGGTGAGTCTGGTCCACGTAGGCCACCTTTACGGTCTCGCCCACGTCGAACGAACCGTTGTCGGGCTTCTCCTGGTCCATGATAAGGCGGAAGAGGGTTGTCTTACCCGCGCCGTTCGGACCGATAACGCCTACGATGCCGTTAGGGGGCAGCGAGAACGAGAGGTCGGAGAAGAGTTGCTTCTTGCCGAAGGCCTTGGCGAGATGCGAGGCTTCGATTACCTTATTGCCGAGACGCGGACCGTTGGGGATGAAAATCTCGAGGCGTTCCTCGCGCTGGCGCTGGTCTTCGTTGAGGAGTTTGTCGTAAGAGTTGAGTCGGGCCTTACCCTTTGCCTGACGGGCTTTGGGAGCCATGCGCACCCATTCGAGCTCGCGTTCGAGGGTCTTGCGGCGCTTCGAAGCCTGCTTTTCTTCCTGAGCCATTCGCTTGGTCTTCTGGTCGAGCCACGACGAGTAGTTGCCCTTCCAAGGTATACCTTCGCCACGGTCGAGTTCGAGAATCCAGCCTGCTACATGGTCAAGGAAGTAGCGGTCGTGGGTAATGGCGATGACCGTACCGGGATACTGCTGGAGATGCTGCTCGAGCCAGTCGATACTTTCGGCATCGAGGTGGTTGGTAGGTTCGTCGAGCAGAAGCACGTCGGGCTGACGGAGGAGGAGGCGGCAGAGAGCCACACGGCGACGTTCGCCACCCGAGAGGGTAGCCACTTTCTGGTCGTCGGGCGGACACTGGAGCGCATCCATGGCGCGCTCAAGTTTGCTGTCAATATTCCATGCGTCGGCGGCGTCGAGGGCATCCTGAAGTTCGGCCTGACGGGCGATGAGGGCATCCATTTTGTCGGGGTCTTCGAGCACGTCGGGGTCACCGAAAGCCTCGTTGACCTTGTCGAACTCGGCAAGGAGGTCCATGATAGGCTGAACGCCTTCGCGGACTACCTCAATGACAGTCTTGTCGGGGTCGAGCCTGGGTTCCTGCTCGAGATAGCCTACGGAGTAGCCGGGAGCCCATACCACTTCACCCTGATAGTCCTTGTCGATGCCGGCTATAATCTTGAGAAGTGAAGATTTACCGGAGCCGTTGAGACCGATGATACCAATTTTGGCGCCGTAGAAAAAAGACAGATAGATATCTTTGAGCACCTGCTTCTGGGGCGGATAGATTTTGCTCACGCCCACCATGGAGAATATTACTTTCTTGTCGTCTGCCACGTGTCTGTATTGTTGAATTGAACGGTATTATTGATAGTTATCAGCTCAGCGACGCTTCACCGTGGGGGCATAGCGCACGGGGTAGTCGGTGCGGGTCTTGCCGGTAACGATGTCGTTGAGTTTGCGGCGTATGAGCTGGCGGCGTATGCCTGAGATATGGTCGATGAACACCTTGCCTTCGAGGTGGTCGCACTCATGCTGGACGATGCGAGCGAGGAAGCCGGAGATTTCTTCTTCGTGCGGGTTGAGGTCTTCGTCGAGCCAGCGGAGACGGATATGCTCTACGCGGGGCACTTCTTCCGAAATGCCGGGGAGGCTCAGGCAGCCTTCGGGGCGCGACACCTTGTCGCCGTCGAGAATTTCAATCTCGGGGTTGACGAGGGCGAACTTGCGGCCTTTACATTCGGGAAAAGCTTCGGCCACGGGGTCGGCATCTATTACCACAAGGCGGATGTTCTTGCCTATCTGGGGAGCGGCAAGGCCCACGCCTTCCGACTCATACATAGCTTCGAACATCTCTGCCACGAGCTCCTTGAGGCCGGGATAGTCGGCAGGAAGCGGCTCGGATACATTACGGAGCACAGGGTGACCGTAGAGATAAACGGGGAGTTTCATATATTTGTATCGTTATATTCCTGATATTGGCGGCTTGCCAGAAAATCGTTGAGTATAATGGTAGCCGAAATTTCGTCGACAAGGGCTTTGTCGCGTCGTGCCATTTTTCCGAGTCCGCCGTCGAGCATTGCTCTGTGGGCGAGCACCGACGTGAAGCGTTCGTCGAAGAACACTACGGGTATGTCGGGAATCTCCTTCTGCAGGCGGCGGATGCCGGGCGTGAGAAAACGGGTCGACTCCGAGGGGCGACCCTGCATGTCGCGCGGCTCGCCCACGACGATGAGGTCGATGCCGTTGGCGCGCCTGTACTCCTTGACAAAGTCGACAAGAGTGGCCGTGGCAACGGTGCCGACGCCCGATGCTACTATACGCAGAGGGTCGGTGGCGGCAATGCCGCAACGCTTACGCCCGAAATCTATGGCAAGAATACGTCCCATATACTATTATACTATGCAAAGTTACGAAATTTTTCTGAAATAGAAGCCACCCGCCCCTCTTGCCGTATAGGCTGCGATGAGGCGGGTGGCAAAATATTTTAAGGTTGAGATATCAGACGGTGAGGATTTCTTTTTCCTTGGCAGCGAAGATATCGTCGATTTTCTTGAGATATTTATCGTGAATCTTCTGCACCTGATTCTCGGCGTCTTTCTCTACGTCTTCGGGCATACCCTGCTTCACAGCCTTCTTGAGGCCGTCGATAGCGTCGCGACGAGCGTTGCGGACCGATACCTTGGCATTCTCAGCCTCAGCCTTGCACTGCTTCACGAGGCCCTTACGGCGATCTTCGGTCAGCGGGGGGATAGAGAGGCGGATTACCTCACCGTTGTTTTCTGGAGTGATACCTACCTCGGAGTTGATGATAGCCTTCTCGATAGGCTTGAACATTGCTTTCTCCCAGGGGGTGATAGCGATAGTGCGGGCATCGGGCACAGAGATATTGGCCACGTTCGACACGGGAACGAGCGAGCCGTAGTACTCTACGCGCACGGCGTCGAGAATCTTCGCATTAGCCTTGCCTGCACGGATGCGGGCGAGGGTTTCGTCAAGGTATGCCACGGCAAGCTCCATTTTCTCTTCTGCCGGGGCAATGTAGGTCTTAGGATCTGTCATTATATGGTAGATTTTATTGATTTTCAATACACGAGCGTGCCGATAGGCTCACCTTCAATCACCTTGCGGAGATTTCCGGGTGTGTCCATATCGAATACCACAATCTTCATGCCATTCTCGCGGCAAAGGGTTGTGGCGGTGAGGTCCATGATTTTGAGACCGCGGTTATAGATTTCGTCGTAAGTGATTTTGTCGAACTTGGTAGCCGAGGGGTCTTTCTCGGGGTCGGCGGTGTAGATACCGTCGACGCGTGTGCCCTTGAGCATAACGTCGGCACGGAGCTCTACGGCGCGGAGAGCCGAAGCGGTGTCGGTGGTAAAGAAGGGATTACCCGTACCGCCGGCGATAATTGTCACCTTGCCGTCGGCAAGACTTTCGAGGGCGCGGGCGGGGCTGTAAGGTTCGCCGATAGGGAACATTCCTACCGAGGTGAGCACACGTGCGGCGCGTCCTGCACTCTCGAGTGCGGAGCTGAGAGCGAGCGAGTTGATAACGGTTGCGAGCATACCCATCTGGTCGCCCTTCACACGGTCAAAACCTTTGGCTGCACCCGAAAGGCCGCGGAAAATATTACCTCCGCCAATCACGATAGCCACTTCTACGCCCGAAGCGGCGAGTTCATCTATCTGCTGAGCATAAGAGGCGAGACGTTCGGGGTCAATGCCATAGCCCTGATGCCCCATGAGAGACTCCCCGCTGAGTTTGAGGAGTACGCGATGATATTTAGGTTCCATAGTGTTTTTCGTTTTGGGCAAAGTTAGGTATTTTTTCCCGAATACGCGCTATTTCACTCGGCCCAATTGTAAAAAAGAGAGCGCCCGCCGGGCACTCTCTTGTTATATCGTATTTATTCGCAGTTATTTTCGGGTCATTATTTCCTTCTCATACTCCAGAGTAGAGAGGTAGAAGTAGGGCTTATCATAGTAGATATTTGGAGCGTAGAGGTCATTTCGATTGACTTCTTCGCCGAAAGTATCGCGTAAGAGCTCAATCAGCCAGTCGTAAGCTTCGCCTACAGAATCGAAACCGAGGTCTTTTCCGTCGTTGAAGGTGAGGGGTGCCGATTTCTCATAGAATCCGATGTCAAGGTGGTGACCACCATTGCCGGTGCGACCGCCATAATATGAGCTGACGAATGAAAGAACAAGAGTCTCACTATCGGCGCTTGTTATTTTGAATTTACGTCCGTCAAGAGTGAGAGTGCACTCATCGGTATCGACACTAAAGGGTGTGACAATATAAACATCATACTCAGTTTTCAGCTTTTTCTCTACAGCTGCAAGGGCTGTTCCGAAGGCTGTAGGGCCGGTAGACGACCTGAACATCTGCATCGGCTCCCATGCTTTGCCGTCACGTACTACGATACTGCTCGGTACCATAGCCGAACTTCCGCAAAAATCCGCCGGATTAAGTTGTTCCCATTTTCCTGCCGAAAGTTCGTCCATATTATACCACTCATATCTATTCATGGTATATGTGGCGTCTTCAAGCGAAGCCTCGTAGCGGCTGAGTACTTCAAAATCTACACTACCCTGCACGAGCTGTCCGTTCTTGACGGGTTTAAACTTCGTGCCGGCTTCGGGTTCATCGCTACACGATACGACGCACAGTGCGCTCGCGAGCATGATGACTGAAATAGCTGCGTTGATTATTTTCATAGCACTTGATTTTTAAGATTCATGCGCAAATGTAGTATTATTTTTCGTATCTGCAAAATAATCAGTCGAAAAAGAGCGAAAATATCGAAAAATCGAAGCAGGAAGCTACTCACGGTCACTTCAACCGCGCAATATCCGTTCCGGCAGGCACTTGGAACATCGAGAGACCGAATTCTCCCACAATTGCATACACGTGGTCGAAGATGTCCGACGCTATGCCTTCGAAGGGAGTCCAGTCGACATTCGACACGAAGAAATAGAGCTCGAGCGGCAGGCCCGAAGGAGTCGGGTCGAGTTGACGCACGATAGTAGTCATCGAGTGGTTGACCTGCGGATGATTGGCAAGATAGCTCGCGAGATACTTGCGGAGCAGCTGCAGGTTCACCACCTTGCCGGCGTCGGCCACATCAATACCCTCGAGCCAGCCCTTGGCCTGAAGTTCGCCAAGCTCCTCGCTGTCGAGAAAACGAATCGAGTTCACGTCAATATAAATCGACCGCGCCACGCGTCGTCCGCCCGAGTTCCGCATCGGCTGATAGTTGCGGAACGACGATTTGATAAGGGTATATGGCGGAATGGTCGTCACGGAATTATCCCAGTTCTTGACCTTTACGGCAGTGAGCGACACCTCTATCACCTCGCCGTTTACATCGTTCGACTTTGTTTCAATCCAGTCGCCGCGCCTCAGCATATTGTTTGCCGTGAGCTGAATAGAAGCCACGAGGCCGAGAATAGTGTCTTGAAACACCAGCATAAGCACAGCCGCCGACGCACCAAGAGCCGCAAGAATCACCGTCGGACTTTTACCGATGAGAATACTCAGCCCGATTATCACTCCGAAGCCGATAAATATCAGCTTAATCATCTGGAAGATACCCTTCACGGCATAAATCTTCAGGTGGGGGCGTTTGAGGAAAGCAAGATACAAGTTGCCGGTAAGGAGCGTCAATATACGGATTATCGCCCACAGAATATACAGCGACGTAAGCGCCTCGAGCCAGTGCATCGACTCCGCCGTATCGCCGAAAAGCCCGGGGATAAGCCATTTCACCAGCAGCGCCGGAGCGAGTTGCGACACCGCCTTCATCATCCTGCCGTCCAGCATGTCGTCGTCCCACTCGGTAGGGGTCTGCAGAATAAGCCTCTCAAGGCCGTTCAACAGCAGTTTGCACAGATGATAGGCAAGCACCGACACCACCGCGATGCCCGCAAGCAGCACAAGATTGATAGTAGCTCCGGACAGCGGGCCCGATATATGTTCGTGCAGAAATGGTCTTATCGACTCAAGCATAAGCAAGGTTTTAGTTTTAAATTCGTACTTGCAAAGCTACAAAATATAACCGAAACCGTCAAAAAAGAAAAGAAGTCGTACAGCGAAATGCACGACCTCATTTTTCCCTTTTTAGAGTGTTGGCATTGAGCCTAAAGTCAATACCGGCACTATTTATGTCTGCAAAGATAGTACTTATTTTGTAAATAATTCATTGCTTAACTTAAGAATTTAAGAATAATCAATCGGTTTGGGAAATTAGTATGCTGAGCTACGGCGCAACTTCGGAAGTGATACTATACCTATAAAAGTCACACCGCAGACCGGCTATGAATAATAAATCTCGCTTTTTTTGCATCTGTGAACCTTTTTGAACCAAATAATTTTTCTTTGTAAAATAATTTATCTATACTTTTGTACCCGAATCTAATAAATCAATCTGAATGACACCATATAACCTTTCAATATTTGTCTGTTCCGCACTACTATTGGCCGCTTGTTCGAAAGATTCGGAGGAGCCGGTCACACCTCCCGTACACACCGATCCCGATCGAATCGAAATAAATATCAATCCGTCGGTCGACGAATCGCGAGCCACCGATACTGCCTTTGAATCAGGCGACTGCGTAGGTATATATGTCGTTAACTATTCGTCAGGCCATGCGGGCAATCTCATCAACTCCGGCAACCACGTAGACAATATGCGCTTCAGATACTCCTCGGGCGCATGGGTACCCGACACCCCTATCTATTGGCTCGACAAGGAGACTCACGCTGACTTCTATCTCTACTATCCTTATACTACCATTACCTCGGTTACTGCTCAGCCTTTTGCCGTGAAGGCCAATCAGTCGAAGGAGGCTGACTATAAGGCCTCCGACTTCCTGGTAGGTAAAGCCTGCGACGTAGCTCCTACAAGCGGTGCTATCGACATCCCCGCCAACCACATCATGAGCCGTATCATCATCGAGCTTAAGCCCGGCGACGGATTCACCACCGCTTCGCTGTCGAATGCCAATGTGGCCGTTAAAGTCAATGGCATAAAATGCTCGTCGACCGTCAACATCGCCACCGGCAATGCCACTGCTACGGGAGAGGCTACGTCGGTCACTCCTCTGAATACCAACGGCGTATACAGCGCGATCATCGTACCCCAGGCTGTTGCCGAGGGCAATCTTATAACGGTCACAGTCGACGGTCGTGACTACAATCTTGTGAAAGCATTCACCTTCGAACGCGCTCAGAGCCACAGATTCACAGTCACCCTCAACAAGACTTCCAACGGCGTGAACGTGAACATCAATCCCTGGGGCGACGACGGCGTAGACAATGGCGGCGCAGCCGAGTAATCAACCTCTTCAATCTGCTATCTCTTATGAAAAAATACGCAGTCTCTTTAGCAATCCTGGCCACGCTGGGCTTGAGTTCATGCTCCGAAGAAAAGTTCGACGGCCCGGATGGCGGCGACAACAGCGGGGCACTCATCACACTCGCCGGACAGATTACCCAGGAAGCGGTGACGCGCGCCAACGACGACGGCTTTGCCGACGGCGACGTTATGGGCGTGTATATCGTTGACTACAACGGCACCAATCCCGGCACCCTCCTCTCCTCGGGCAACCGTGGCGACAATGTGCGCCACACCTTCGATGAAGCGGGCTATCGCTGGAGCTCGGCCTACGACATCTTCTGGAAAGACAATCACACCCGCATCGACGTGTACGGGTACTACCCCTTCGGCTCTCCCGACGATGTGAACAACTACAAGTTTACCGTTCTTACCAACCAGGCCAAGACCTACACCGACGGCTCTATGGGCGACTACGAGGCATCCGACTTCCTCTGGGGCAAAGTCGGCGGCGTAGAACCTACCACAAATGTAATCCGTCTGCCGCTTACACACCGCATGGCCAACGCCCGCGTAGCCCTGCTTGCCGGCGATGGCTTCGCCGACGGCGAGTGGACCGACCTCTCCAAGCAGGTGCTTGTAACCAACACGGTGCAGAATGCGCTCATCGACCTTGCCACGGGCACGGTCACGCCCGACGGGGGCGTGGGAGCAAACTCCATTATTCCCACAAAGCGCGGCGATGAATGGCGCGCAATCGTAGTGCCTCAGACCATTGCGGCAGGCACCACACTTTTCAGCATCACGCTCGACGGTATCCCCTATCAGTTCTCCAAGAACGAAGAGTTTACCTACATCGCCGGCAAGATGAACAACTTCACTATCCGCGTCGACAAAAAATCTCTCTCCGGCAATTACTCACTCACACTCCTCACCGAGAGCATAACTCCTTGGGAAAACGACCTCGTGAGCCACGATGCGACCCTGAAAGAGTATGTGATAGTGGATGTGCCCGAGGCCGGAACGCTTGACAAGTGCCTGGAGGAAGCAGGTAAGGATCTGACTCAAGTTCGCAACCTGAAAATAACAGGTAAGATAAATACACGCGACTTCGCCGTTATGAAATATTTAATGTCACACCTTAGCGCACTAAATCTCAAAGATGTGGAGATTGTGGCAGGAGACGGCGGATCTTTAAATAATTTAGGAGACTATGAAACAAATATCGCGGGAGAAATTCCCGGAGGGGCTCTCAGCGCTAAAGAAACTCTCTTAAATCTGGTGCTCCCCGACAAACTTAAATACATCCAGGCTGATAAGGATAATCGAAATGGTGCTTTCAATGGATGTACAAATCTCTCAGGTTCTCTGATTATTCCTGAAGGTGTAGAAGTAATCGGACCGGCTGCGTTTGGCGGATGCTCAAGCCTTACGGGTAACCTGTCCCTCCCATCCACTCTGAAACGCATCGGTGGTATCGAAGGTTACAACAGTTATTGGGATGCGGTGTTTGGCGAATGTAATTTCACCTGCGAACTCATACTTCCTGAGAGTCTTGAGGAAATCGGAAAGGGCGCATTCCATAATTGCAGAAATCTGTATGGAGCTCTTCACCTCCCTGACAATTTGAAACGCCTTGGCGATGGAGCTTTTGAAGGATGTGAAAATTTCAGAGGCTCGCTTGAAATACCCCAAGGTGTCACGGTTATACCCGTCAACTGTTTCAACGGATGTGGATTCGGGGGAACGTTAACTTTACACGACGGCATTACTGCAATAGGCGAAAATGCCTTTATCAACTGTGGTTTTAAAGGAGAACTTATTCTGCCCAAGAATCTCGAAGTGATAAGCAAATACGTATTCTACAACAATGATTTCTCCGGCACTCTTGTACTCCCAAAGAATCTCCAGACTATCGGCGACAAGTGTTTTGCATACAACTGGCGTCTCACTGGTACCTTAGAGATTCCTGCTAATGTTTTGTCGATCGGAGCAGGTGCTTTTGCCAAATGCCGAAGCCTCGAAGGAGTGATTTTCCCGGAAGGGCTCGAGAGTATCCGCGCTAATACCGATTGGAATGAAGATGCAGGAGCATTCCAGGATTGCTTCGGTCTGAGCAAGATAGTGTGCAAAGGGACTATCCCGGCCTATATTCAGGATAGAGCTTTCTATGGCGTCCCCAAAGATAATTTCACCCTTGAGGTCCCCGAATCGGCCGTAGTACAGTATCAGACCGCAGCGGGCTGGAATGAATTCAAGCGCATTGCCGCTCACCACGAACTCGTATGCCGCCCGTCGGTAGCCTGCGCGCTGAGCACAGAGCACAAGCAGACACTCGTCATCGACTCTGAAGGCGATTGGGAAGTGGCCTCCATGCCCTCGTGGTGCTCACTCTCTCAGACCACCGGGCACAACAAGACGGAAGTCACTCTCACTATCCATGCCGGCTCCACCTCGGAGCAGCGCGAGGGCGACGTAGTATTCCGCCTCAGAGACAAGGACTACACCCACAGCTGCCATGTGACCCAGTATGGATATCAGTACGGCGAAGATGAATTCCTCACTCTGCAGAAGGCCACACGCGGCCGCAACGGCGGTATCAACATCGTAATCCTCGGCGACGGCTATGACGCCAAAGAGATTGCAAGCGGCTCTTATCTTGCCGACATGAAGGAACAGATTGAACACTTCTTCGGCCTCGAACCCTACACAAGCTACCGCGACTACTTCAACGTTTACACAGCCTTCCCTCTGTCTACCGAGAGCGGCGTGGGCTCTATCAACACAATCCGCTACAATAGATTCGGTACCACATTTACCGGCGGTGTTGGTCTCAAATGCGACTACGATGAGGTATTCAACTATGCCACAAAAGCTCCGACTGTCAATACAGGCAATCTCAACCAATCGCTTATCATCGTCGTACCCAACAGCACCGACTACGGAGGCATATGCCAGATGTGGGAAGACGGCTCGGCTATTGCATTCTGCCCCAAGAGCGACTACGGCTATCCGCTTGACTCCCGCGGTGTGATTCAGCACGAGGCCGGCGGCCACGGATTCGGCAAACTCGGCGATGAATACATCTATCACAACGCTTTTATCGACGCCTGCAACTGTACATGCTGCGGACACGTCGATGCCATAAACCGGGCGAAATCGCTCGGCTGGTACGACAACCTCGAACTCACCGGCAAGATGCATGAAGTGGGCTGGAGCCAACTTATCTTCGACCCGCGCTACAGCGATATTGTGGATATCTTCGAAGGCGGATACATGCACTCCCGCGGCGTATTCCGCTCGGAGCAGAACAGCTGTATGAACAACGATATACCCTACTACAGCACTATCAGCCGCATGAGCATAGTAAAGCGTATCAAGAGATATGCAGGCGAAAACTTCGACTATGAAGACTTCGTGGCAAACGACAAGCGCACTGCCGGGGCAATATCGCGCAGCACTACCGACTTCGTTCCTGCCGGTGTACGCTCCAACTCGATGCCTCCCGTAATTCACAAAGGCAGCCCTCTTGCAGCCAAGTAAGTCTAATCTTCACTCAACCGAACACACAATGAAACTCAATATAATATCCATAGCATGCGGAGCAATGCTTGCCGCCGGAGCCTGGTCGTGCAGCGGCGGCTCTATGGACCCGGAGTCTGATATCGAAGCGGGCAAGACGGCGATGTCGTTCTCGTTCAGTCTCCCCTCGCAGTCGCGGGCAACAGACACGTCCTTCGAGAAGGGGGATGCCGTAGGGCTCTACATCTCCAAGACTGACAAGCCCCTCGAGATTGCCGGAAATACTATCAACAACGAGCGCCTTGTCTACGACGATCTCCTCTGGAATTCGTCGCGTCCGCTCTACTGGGATGTGGGCCAATACAATATCTACGCCTACTATCCATATATACAGGAAATCAACTCAATCACCGACTTATCTTTCGAAGTCAGCACCAATCAGGAGCAGACTACAAGCGCGGGGATGAGCGGCTACGAAGCCTCAGACTTCCTCTTCGGTATGGCACGCAACATGTCGGCGACCTCGCGCACCGTCAACCTGCAGTTCAGCCATATAATGAGCAAACTCACCATACGGTTGGTAAAAGGCGAAGACTTCGAGGGCGAGATTCCCGAAAAGGCTACCGTATATATCCACAATACCGTGACCGAAGCCACTATCGACCTCTCGGCAGGCGTAGCCACAAAAGCCCCGCGTGGCGAACGGAAGACCCTGGTGGCCCGACAGACCGGCCCGACAACCTACACGGCTATCATAGTGCCGCAGCGTCTCGACAACCGCGTGCCGCTGATAGAAGTGGTGATGAACGGTGTTTCGTTCCTCTACGAAAGTAAATTCCAGTTCAAACCCGGCGTGCACCACCTCGTAAGCCTTGTCGTGGACAAGAATCCCGAACAGGTGAAGATAGAAATCGGTGGAGAAATAGCCGGTTGGAATTGATAATCCATTCATACTGATGTCATTAAGAAGAAGAAAACTTAATATCACCTTATTAGTCCTTGCTTCTGTACTCGCAGGAGCGGCAACTTGGCTCACCAGGTTGGCGCCTCCTGCGGGTATTTCTACTGATATGGAGGCCTCGGTAATCTCCGTCGGGCCGGATAGTGCAGCAGTGCTCGCGCAGCCGGTACCGGTCGACACTCTGGCCACGCCTGTAGAAACGCGCGCCGTAGAAGCACCCGCCGTATCGGAACTCGAAACTCCCGTACGGAAGATAGACAATACAGCGTTTCGCGACGCCGAGCCCTCGGCAATGCTTAACGATCATCCCTTCCGAAAGGAGGCTCTGAAAGTTCTCAACGGACATCTCGAAGAGAAGGACTCTCTGAGCCGACGCAAGATTCTGAGCTACTGCGAGCACCTGCGCACCGCCTACACCTCGCGCGACATCGACTTTATACGCCAGGTATTCAGCGACAACGCCCTGATAATAGTAGGCCACGTGGTGAAAAATGCCCGTGCCGACATGAAGTACAGCGACAAAGTGCAGTACAGCATCCGCACCAAGAAGGAGTATATCGAACGTCTCGCCAAGATATTCGACTCCAAGAAGAAACTCGACCTTCAGTTCTCCGATTTCAGAATCATGCGCCACCCCACCATGCCCGGCATCTACGGCGTGACGCTCAGGCAGAAGTACGCATGCGACACCTACAGCGACGACGGCTGGCTTTTCCTCCTCTGGGATTTCCGAAATCCCTCAATGCCCACCATACATGTGCGCACATGGCAGCCCTCGCAGATTCTCGGCGACGAAGGCGATATAATAGACATCAGTGATTTTAATCTTGAATAAGCGATGAGATTCAGAAGCGTGATAGTAAAGGTAGCGGCGCTTGTCATACTTATGGCGGCGGCACTCGAAGTGCGGGCGCAGCAATTCTCGGTGGAGTCGTTCCGCGTGCTGCCCAACGACGTATCGGCATTTATCAATCCGGTGCGCGACCTCAACGACGAAGACTGCGGCCTTGTGAAAGTCATCGGTTCGGAAGACTTCGCATTTTCGACACCTCTGGGCATTGTCAAGCGAGTTGACAACATCGGGGAGATTTGGCTCTATCTTCCGCGAGGTTCAAGAAAAATTACCATAAAGCACCCTGAGTGGGGCGTGCTACGCGACTACACCTTCCCCGAGCGTATCGACAGCCACATCACCTACGAACTCCGTCTTGACCAACCCACTGCCGCACAGCCGACTGCCGTCGAGATAGAGCCTGTAGTGCAACTGGTGCGCGACACCCTTGTGCTGACACGCGTAGACACTCTCATGGTGGCACCCGTCAAGAAAAAGGTTCCGTTCACTTTCGCCGCTCAGGCAACTCTTACCTACGGAGGCAAGGCAAAGAGCCTCATGGGTGGCGTAATGCTCCTCGCCATGAAGCGACACGGCGGATTCGTACATGCCTCAACCGACTTCGGCAAGGTGGGTGCGACTATCGGAGAATGTGGCAAGCACGGCGAGGCAGGCAATTCGATGCCGTTCTACTCGGGCCGCACACGCCACAGCGCATATATGGTCAATGCCGGAGCGGCTCATCGTCTGTCGGCCCGCGTGGCAATATTCGAGGGTATAGGCTATGCCCGGAACACTACGGCGTGGGAACTCGCACCCTCAGAGGGCGGCGGGTATGTAAAGAACACCCACTACAGCACCCGTGGAATATCCTTCGAAGTCGGTACTGTACTAACATTCAACCGCTTGAGCGTATCGGCATCTGTCGCGTCCATAAAAGGAAGCGACTGGTATGGCTCGGTAGGTATAGGCATCAGACTCGGTAAATAACTATGAGAAAGAGCATTATCACACTTCTAATCTCTCTCGCACTTCTGGTGCTCCATGCCTGCTCGGGCGCGGAGGAGCCTGACAATCTCGAGCCTGTACTCACGATACTCCCCGCCGAAAGCATCACGCGCACCGAGGCGCTGATCGGCGTACACATAGAGAACCGCGGCCCCGGACGACTCTCGCAGATTCGTTTCCACTACGGCGAAGCGGGAAATATCGACCGCGTTTCCGACCCGATCGCGCCCGAGGGCGAGGATATCACACTCGCGCTGAAAGACTTAAAGCCCGGCAAGGAGTACTCGTACTTCGCCGAGGGGTCGACCGCCACGGCAACTCTGCGGTCAGAAACCATGAGTTTCAGCACCGAGCCCAACGACCGCCCCAAGGTATCGGGAGCAGAACCGCTCTCGACGGGTCCTATCGGCATAATCATAGGTTTCGACATCACCGACGACGGAGGCGAAGCTCTCACCGAGGCGGGATGTATTGTAGAAACGGCGGGCACCGGCGTCACCACACGTCTCTACCTCCCTGACGACCGACTTAGCGAAGGGGCTCAACGCCTTGTAGTCAACGGACTGACACCCGAAACAGACTATATTTTCACTCCCTTTGCGGCCAACACTGCGGGCGAGACTCTCGGCGAACCGCTGAACTTCACATCCGGCAACAGCATAGTGCTGCTCGAACCCGGCGTACTCGAATCGCTGCTCGGCTCGAAAGTCAGTCTTAAGGAGTTGACAATAACGGGCGAACTGAACGGCGATGATTTCCACTTCCTGAGACTGCTTCTCGGCGCACCCCTCGCTACAGGAGAGGACGGCGTAGAGAGCGACGTAACCGACCTCGACCTCACCGACGCGCGGATAGTAGAGGGCGGAAAGTCGTACGACGGCAGCAGATTTACCGAAACCGACATTATCTCGACCGACCTTTTCAGCGCTTGTACGGCACTGCTCCGCATACAGTTACCCTCAACGGCAACCCGCATGGCCCGAAATGCGTTTGCCGACTGCACGGCGCTCGAAACGCTCACCGTGCCCGCGTCGGTTGCCGAAGTGCTCCCCTCGGGCGGCTGCACCGCACTCAAGGCTATCGAGGTCTCGAAGGCCAACCCTAACTACTGCTCTATAAGCGGTGTACTTTTCAACAGCTCGGCCACCGAAATTCTCTGGTTCCCGCTCGGCAAGAAGGGCGCCTACAAGCTTCCCTCGTCGATAACCGCCATTGGCGAAAGTGCATTTGCCGGAACGTCAATCACAAGCCTCACTATCCCCTCGTCGGTCACTGTGATAAGCCGCGGCGCTTTCGCGGGCTCGTCGCTTGAGGAAATTTCACTGCCCGACAACATCACCAATATCTCTGAGGGAATGTTCCAGGGCTGCGCGTCACTCACCACCATCTACCTCGGAAGCGGCACGGAGTATGTGGGCAACTATGTGTTCGACGGCACCTCGATCACCAACCTCTATGTCGCCGCCCCCTTCCCGCCCGTAGCAGCGGAAGACGCATTTGTAAGCGGCGACACTTCGATAGCCTCGCGGTGCACCCTGCACGTACCCAAGGGAAGCAAAAGCATATACCGCACCCACCGCATGTGGGGCCAATTCACTCAGATTGTAGAATTCTAAAAGATATGGACAATACGCACATGAGCGGTGACAACACCGACATCGACACTTCCGACTATATCTACGACCCTGAAGCCTCTCGTATAGACCTGGGCGGCATCTTCTCGCGTCAGTTCTCCAATATATCCACGCTGTATGTATCGCCTGCAGGACCGGCCATACTCTATACGGCCACGCGCTACGGCAAACGTTTCATACTGAAAGGAATAAAGGACGAATTCATCAACGACCCCATATACAACCTCGCGCTTGCCAAGGAATTCGAGATAGGCATCTCCCTCGATCATCCCAATATCCGCCGCACTATCGGACTCGAAAATGTCGACGGCATCGGCAAGGTCATAGTCATGGAGTATGTCGACGGCGCTCCCCTCTCCGACCTGCTTGCCTCCGGGAAGCTCTCGCGCTCGAAAGCACGCGATATCGCGGCGCAGATAGCCCAAGCTATGGCCTACATCCACAGCAAACACATATATCACCGCGACCTCAAGCCGTCGAATATCATCGTTGCCCATCAGGGAAATTCAGTAAAAATCATAGATTTCAATCTTTCGGACAGCGACGCTTTCATCGTTCTGAAAAATCCTGCCGGCTCGAAGAAATATATGGCACCCGAGCTCTTCAGCACCAATGCGGTACATACGGCTGCAGCCGACATATATTCGTTCGGCGTGATAATGAACGAACTTGCCGCAGCCTCACGCGACGAACTTCTTGCCGAAGCTGCCGAAAGATGCACTCAGGCCGACCCGCAACGGCGTCCGCAGAATATCTCGGAGATAAACCTCCCGCCGACAAAGCCCACGACCCTGCAGTCGCTCTACGCCCTGCTCTCCTCTCGCTCTCTCACCCTGATTCTCACGATAGTGTGCCTGCTCCTCGCCGCCTACATCGTGTATTTCCTCACTAACCACGTTGAACTATGGACAAGAATCATGCCTTAGAAGTACTCGTAGACATCACCAATACAAATCTCGGATTTTCACCCGCATCGCCGAGCGAATTCAACGAACTGTGCCTTTCCATTCAGGAGAAGACCGGGCGAACCATAAGCCTGTCTTCCATAAAGCGAATATGGGGATATGTAAACTACAAGGGCTTCCCGTCGCTCTCAATCCTCAACATACTCTCGCAGTACAACGGATTCAAAGACTGGGACACCTTTGTCAACGGCAACCTCGACGACGAGTCGGGCTTCCTCGATGAGTCTGTGATTCACGCCACTTCGCTCCGACGAGGCGAGCGCGTCGCCCTGACGTGGAACAGCTGCAAATCATGCGAGATAGAGTGCATCGACCCACTCCGCTTCCGCGTGATTAAATCTCAGAACATCAAGCTCCAGCCCGGCGACACCTTCACCATGCACACCCTTATCCTCGGCCTCCCCCTCTATATCACCGACATAGTGCGCGGCGACATCAACCTGCCCGCATACATCGGAGCAAAGAAAGGTGGCCTCAGCAGCATCAAGCGCCTGCCGATGATGTAGGCGGAGGGGGAGGCCGTCGCTATCAGGAGATATAGTAACGGACAGGCTGTCGGCGTTGGTTCTGTCATGCGTTGGCGTCATCAGGTCAACGCAGGCGACTGCCGTCGGGCGCGTACTCAAAGCGCTCTCGGTTTAAAGAATTCATTAATCAAAACTGATAAATTATTCTAACCAATACCAATATCTGTCCAAAGTTACATTTGCAACAGATAGAAAGAACGGATAATAGCAGAAGTAGCAGCTATACTCCTTCATCTGTTTATTCTGAAATATTGCTCTACTAAAGAATAAAAAAGAACTATCACCATTCAGTGGTCCATCTTTTTTCAGTAATGATGAGATCTCATCAATATCCCAATTCCTTACGATTGTCGTAAATTCCTGCATGATTTTTGTTCGATCAGCATTTGCGATATTTTCTGCAATGAAAACACTATCGCTTCGACTGAAAAAACTCACATTCTCATCATATTTTAAATCATTCTTAACTTCGATAAATGATCGTATACTTATTATGGTATCTCTATCTTCGCAGATTTTTAGAGATTCATCACTATAACTTTCATTTATACATGTGTATGCATAGCTCTCTCTTGCAATTGTATCAAGTTTCACTGAATGAAAACCGATAAATTCCCCAAAAGAATCACCAATAATAGTGTCGTATTTAGCTACGTAGATTTCAGGGTTCTCAACGGGTAGAATAGTCTTAATATCAACATATTTAGCGATACCTCTAAATTCTTTTCTTAAAAATAGACACGAATTCAGGCTCGAATTAGGATTCCACCTATAGACATAGACCGAATCACGTGCCCAACCCTTATAGTACGATTTCAGAACCTTCTTCTTAAGTCTTCTACTCAGTTCATATCTTCCCGGTCTCTGCAAATCAGCACTACCTACTGCAGGGAACACCAATGCCACCACAAAGCAAAGCAGTATACCTGTAATTAACTTTTTACTTATAGTATTCATACCCCTTATTTATTATCCGTAAATTTTTATAGTTTATATATCCGTTGATGTCAACGTATAACGCTCTTTTCCCTTGGACGATCTGACCCTGAGAAGCCCCAAAAGACGCACCAACATAATGAGTTCTAAGATTCAGGCCATGCTCTGCACGTATTAAGTTTTCAATATGTGTTGTATAAACTTCTTCAATGTTTATTCTCCTATAGCTATCACCGGTGTCTATAGTTCCGACATCTGCCCATTTTAATTCTTTCATTTCTTCCGTCTCAATGTTCCATGAATAATCAACATGAGCAATCTCATGTCCTAAATCTACCATACCATTCGGTTTAGATCTCGGTTTTGTTGGGATAGGAGCACCTTTTGGGTTCCATTCAATTTTATTAGATTTTCCTCCAGACCCTCCTGTTGTTCTGTAAATTCGTACCGCTCTATCATTTTCAGCAATTCGAGTCACCAAATCTCTACCAGTCTCGCCTTGCATCAAGTAATTGAGCGCATCTCGAACTTGTCCGACAAAACCATCTCCTGAGTAGGCGATCCAACCATTATCATCACTTTTGTAATAGAAATCCCATTTATCATCAACACATTCCCATGTATATCTTACATCATTTTCCCAACAGCTGATTCTATTCCCGCTCAAATCCGAATACCTATTCGGATTGGCTCCGCAGTAAGTATACGGACTGAACCACGGAGTTTCGGACGCAAGAGCGTCAGGCGCCCACCACTGCGCGATTGCAGCATTGTAGGCGCGGGGGCCGAAGTCGCTGTCACCCTTCGAGAGGAAACGCATGCGCTCCTTGCCCGCGTAGAGATAGGGCTGACCCTCAGGCTCCGCCCACGGCTCGCCGTAGGGATAGTAGCCGGTGTGCTGACGTATCTCCCCCTCGGCATCTACAACCATAGCCACCGAAGAATTCCAGTCGCGCACCATATAGAAAGCCCTGCCCGCGTGGTCAAAGAAACCGCCCGGAAAGTCTACACGCTCCAAAGTATCGGCATTGAACGTAAACGGCCCGATATACCGTCTATCCGATAGACCAGTCTCAACATCAGGTAGTAAACTGCCTGCACCTGGTGTGATCACCCCTCCTAACGACGGGCGACCTATACTTCCGGGCGCGATATGAACCTCCGTGCATCGCAGGCGACTGCCGTCCGGAGCATACTCAAACCGCTCCTCATACCGCTCTTTCTGACTCACCTCTCGAGTCTGCCCTTGCAAGTTCCCGAAATTATCGTACATTACATTACTCAACCTGCGTGCCTTATCATACGTCAGAAGTCCCTCTGCATTAAACGAATACGAGAAAGTATCCTCCAATCCGCTGCCCGGATATCCGACCATGCCGTAAAACTCCGCTTCATCAGGCAAATCCTCATCCGACCAGTAATCCGTCTTGTCAGTGACAGACTTTAACGTAGCACCGTCGTACGACAGCGCCATATTGTCTATTGTGCTATAGTACGGCGTAGCGCCGTCATAGGCCAATATACCGCTTCGCTTAATCGTGAGCGGACGCCCGAGCTCATCATAGCTGTAGCTCACAGAATAGTCCTCATCGCCACCTTTCTCAGGCGTATATTTCGCCTCGGTCAGACGGCTCCACTTGTCGTAAGTGTAGTCGTACCGTCCGCCCTTCATCAATTTACGAGCACCTGGCACACCGCTGTAGCACGGTTTGGCAGCATCTGCGTAGAAGAGTTCTTCGGTATATTCTGTCCAAAGTTCGGCCTGAGGACGGTCTATAAACCCCAAATACACCGAATCGATTGACGCTGTACGGTAATAAGATTGAGATGAGTCAAAGAGGTTCATACTATTCCCCGGTCTCACATACTTGAATCGTGGTACATATACAGTACTCTTTTTCAGCCAGCCCTGGTCTGTATACTCTAAATGCTGCCAACAATTTTTTCCGTAATAAGTTATTATCGGCATTCCGAACCTACCGTAGCCCGTAGTCGTTTGTGCCACACTATCTTTTAGCGTGGCCTTCAGGCCATGCGGTCTCTCGGCATCATCGTATGTGTGCGAGAGCGAGAAAGAATGATTTTTCCCCGCCAGCGTAGCCGTATACGATTCGTCTTTCACAGCCCCGGCATAGGTATAGTTGCTCGAGTGCGACAGCGTAGCATCAGGCATTATCGTGCGCTCCTGCACCGCACGCCCCGCATCATCGTAGTAGAGTGCCTTGTACAGATAGTTTCCCGCCGATGTTCTGCTCACCGTCAGCGTC
>JAAVFI010000033.1 GCA_014800815.1 Bacteroidales bacterium
GATATTGTTACTCCGCGTTTTTTTGCATTAGGATTATTTGGTCAAGTATTATTCTGCGACCCGGAACAGAATTTGATTTTTGTTACTCTTGGAGAAAAGAAAGGCTCTGAATATCATCTACTATTCGATGATTTTTGTAATTTAATCTCACAGGAATAAGCGTCTTTTCGCAATCGTCATAAGGTCCATAACTTCGCAGCATACATCAGCAAGTTATGGACCTCTCTTTTTCCGACCTCAATTCCCAACTCCGTTGAAAACCTGCCCGGCTTCGAGGCTTGTGCCGCGTTTACCGTCAACTCCGCGTCAGTCTTCTGCCAAGACGTGGAGATTGTGCCTGCCGACGCTGCCGTACTCGACGCTTCTGCTCTCGGTTGGGAAGCAAAGTAAAATACTTTACAATAAGATATTAAAAGCAGAGAGGCTGTGTCGTAATTAATGTTTACGGCGCAGCCTCATTTTTACGGAGGTTGGCGCAACGTCAAGTTACTTTCCTCCGGCGAATGTCGCATAATCGCTTTAGCGCTTTGCTTGCAAAGAAATCCCCGACTGCTGCATCTTCAAAGTTAACGACCTTGAAGTATTCCTTTCATAACTCGCGGATTATTCGTAAATTTGCGCTATGACAAAAGTACAAAAATTAAAGACATGCGACTGGACTTTGGCTATTCGTCTACCAATAGTCCTCGCATCAAGCATACCACTGGAAGCGACTTCAAGTGGGGGTATCTTTCCGGTTATTCTCCATATAATAGTGGCACTTCCATTCATGTGTCTTATTTTATGGCATATTTACCTTCATTTCCAATGGAAAAAGTGGCTTACAAAATTTAGCAAACTTAAAGTACTGACGCGCATACTTTGGTGGTTGTATATTCTTACTTTCATATCAGGGGTAGCAACTTTTATCCATTGGCTCATAGAAAATGAACATAGTCCATTAGGAGGTGTGCATGGTAAAATCGGGTTTATAATGATTGCATTTGCCATAGGACATACTATAAAACGTATAAAATTCTTCAAAAGGAAGAAATAAGCATCTTTTCGCAACCGTCATAAGGTCCATAACTTCGCTGAAAACATCAGCAAGTTATGGACTTCTCTTTTTCCGACCTTAACCTTCAGCTCGATGGGCAACTGCCCATCAATTTCAACTACGTTGAAAACCTGCCCGGCTTCGAGGCTCTCGCAGCGTTTACCGACAACTCCGCGTCAGTGTTCCGCGAAGACGTGGATATTGTACCTACCGACGCTGCCGTACTCAGCGCTTTTGCTCTCGGTTGGGAAGCCAAGTAAGATACTTTACCGATAAACTAACCCAAACTATAAGTATGGCTGGGCAAAAGAAAAACTGCTATGTTCAGTCTTTCTCTCCAAATTTCTCTAATGAACTGTCGGCAACTTCTTGTTTGAAAGTTTTTATTTCATCGGTAATTAGTTGTTTCAGTTCTTTTTGAGGAACGATAAGTTTGTATTCGGCAACGCCGATGGGCTTGGAAAAGCCTTCAAGTGCCAGCTCTACCTCCACGTTGTCTTTTTCGGCGCATAGAATAATGCCGATTGAGGGATTTTCATCCTTGCCGCGTTCAAGTCTGTCAAGCAACGAGAGGTAGAGGTTCATTTTGCTTATATATTCCGGCATGAACTCCGAAATTTTCAAATCGACGGCGACGAGCGACCGAAGCCCTCGATGAAAAAAGAGCATATCCACCTTGTAATCCTTGCCATTGTAGGACAGGACGTGCTGATTGCCAATGTATGTAAATCCCTGACCGAGTTCAAGAAGAAACTGTTTTACCTTTTCAACCAATCTCCGCTCAAGCTCTAATTCAAGAAGTGGCTCAGTTACGCCAAGAAACCCCATGCAATAAGAATCCTTGAATACCTCGTTGGCGTATGCTGCCTGAGCCTCCGGGAGTGCAACGGCGAAATTATTTGAGGCGTTGTTTTCAGGCTGATGCTTGTGCATCTCCAGCTTTACAGCGTTGGCCATCAAGTCTCTTCCCCATCTCTTTGCAACGGTCTGTTCTGCATAATAGAGAATAGCCTCATCGTCATCGCCGAGTTTTGAAATCAGCTTATTAATGTTCCACCATGGTAAAACTGCGACAGCCTGTCGCAGTTTTGGGGTGGATTGCCGGAACCGCACATAAAAGCGTTTCATATCCCACAGATTACGTTCCGACATCCCCATATCCGGATAACGGTGTTTCAAATCAACCGAAAGATGTTTCACAACTGATGCGCCATGCTCTTTTTCGAGTTTGCGCTCATATAGCAGTTGACCTATGCGCCAGTGCATTTCATTCGATGTGCTGACAATGGCACGGGCGGCATTACCTCTCGCGGTTTCAATTACTGCAACAGCCTGTTGCAATATTTCATTATATTCTGATTCGTTATGAATACGGACGACTGTTTCCATACACAAAGTTAATACTTTTATTTTGATTTTCAGCTATGTGCAGACACTTTGCGCCTCAAAACACTTCTTCTTTTGCACCGATGACGATTGCGTCTATGATATAAGCATAAGCAGCCCAAAATGGGGTGTATCCCCCCCTTTTTTATATCTCGACGGTGATAGTGAACCGATAGTTGCGTTTCGGCATCGGGTAGTTGACAATCACGTCGTAGTCCTGACTGAAAAGATTGTTGACTTCGGCCAGAGCTCTGAGGCCGACTTTGCCGATACGGAAATCTTTGCTCAGTGAGACGTCGGAAGTGTACCACGCCGGCATATAGTTGTAGCGGATATTTTCCGGCTGATTGTACCTCTCGCCCACATAAATCCATGAATAGTTGAGCCCCCAGCCTCTCCACTGCGCGTTGAGCACCGCCGAGCCTGAATGATGCGGCACGTATGGAATCTGATTGCGGTAGTAGCTGTCGGCAGGATTGGTAACGTCGATTGCACGCTGCCACGTGTACTGCCCACGGAGGGTCACATAGAGCTCGCGCGCAGGATTTACGGTGAGTTGAGCCGTGGCATCGAGGCCGCGGATGTCTACGAGGCCGAGATTGAGCATCGTCCAGCGGAACTGCTGTCCTTTGGGGTAGGCAACGATTTTGTCGCGCACTTTATTATAGTAGGCATCGGCGCTCACGCGGCCACTACTGAAAAAACCTTTGCCCGTGCGTGTATAGGCAATGCCGAGATTGTACTGCGTCACCCGTTCGGGATTGAGGTTCGAGTTGCCCATATCGGCATAGTACAGGTCGTTGAATGTGGGCATTCTGAATGTGCGCTTGTAGAATGCCCTAAGCGCCAGGTCGGTAGTCGAACGCAGAGGATAGAACGATGCGTAGACCGCCGGCGAAAACACTTTTTTATCGGCCGGCGATTCCTGACCTTTCAGGGCATCGTGCACGAATGTACCGAGCGCACTTGCCTGCAGTTTGAAGCGTTTGAAATCAAGCGATGTGGCCGCGCTCAGGTAGTGACTCGTGCGGTCGGGCCGTGCGAAGCCGTAGGTATCGGCCGTCATCGTATTGTACATGAAATCGTAGCTCAACGAAAGTCGCCACCATGTATTTACCTCGAACTCATTGGCCGACGAGAGATAGAATTCGCTCTGGCGGTAGAGGTTGTCTATCTTTATCTGAGTATCGTCGTTGTTGATATAGCGTGTGCGATAGTAGGCGTATTTGATATTGTTGAGCGTAGTAAATTTGCCGAAGTAGCCCGTGTAGCGTCCCTGAGCAAAAGTATTATTATCCTTCGTCCGCTCGCCGCGATGCCACACGTTGTTCACTATAGCTCCCGGAATTCCTCTTTCCGAGTTGTAATTGTAGACCTTGGCGGTCCAGTTGCCGGAGCGGAGCGTGCCGTACACATTGGCCTCGGCACGGAGAGCGTTTATATCGCCGTTGCGGCGCACTGCCGTGGTATCGTAGGCTACCTGGCCGGAGGTGTTGAAGCGTCGGTAACGGAACTTGTACTTGCCGCTCGACGAAAGCCACTCAGCACTTACCGAGGCGTTTACGTTCTTGCTCAGGCGCAGCTCCATGAGCGCGGAAAGATTCACGAGGTCGAACGAACCGGTACGGGCGGCGGCGCGTATGTGATATTTCTCGCCGGGATTGAAACGAGGTGCACGCGTGCGCATATATATCGAGCCTGCCGACCCGAAATCCTTTGCCGGTTGAAGTATTTCGCTTTTCTGGCCGTTGTAGAGCGAGAGAGTCTCCATATTGTCCAGCGAAAACTGGCCGAGGTCTATCTGACCGTTCTGGGCATTGCCGAGCTCCACACCGTCGTACACCACGCCCGTATGGTTGGTACCCATGGAGCGGATATTCACGGTCTTGATGCCTCCCACGCCGCCGTAGTCCTTGACCTGCACACCCGAAAAATATCGGAGAGCATCGGCCACGCTGTTGCTGTTGAGCCGTCGCAGCTCCTCGCCTCCGAGCACCTGCGCCGGAATCACTTCGGGAGGCGTGGCACGGCGCTTGGTCACGACCACTTCCCGAAGTTCGGTCACAGCACTGTCGGTATCCTCCTCCGCATAAGCGCCGAAAGACAGAGAGATGTGTAGAAGTAAAAATAATATCTTGCTCGGGCGATTCATTTTCTCTGTATGTGGTTGAAGCACCACTGTGGAGTCTGCAGAGAAAATGAATAAAACGCCTGCCGGTAAGTCCCCGCAAAACGGCGGAGCACCGACGACTTATTCCATGCCTATAGTCCCGCAGGCCAGTGTGGTAGCGTCGCGACTGAACGCAGGTCTTCTGGCTCGTCACCTCTTCTGCAGGGCGCCTTCTCAGAGTTATGCACTCCAATGGTTCTATGCCTGCCGATGCCGCATAAACTGCGGCGGTGACTTACAGCAGCGGGTACTGCTCCGGATTTTCATCGGATTCCCTTGTTCTCAGTCACTGCAAAGTTAGATATTATTTTCGATACGGCAAAATCAGTGAGAAACTACATTTACGGGGTTTCCGTCGAGGTAGGCGGCGACATTACCTAAGGCCAGTGCGAAAAGTCGCTCGCGGGCTTCGGTAGATGCCCATGCTACGTGCGGGGTGATGAAGCAGTTGGGTGCACTGAGAAGCGGACAGTCGGGCTTGGGCGGTTCGTTGGTGAGTACGTCGAGTCCGGCGCCGAACAATCTGTCTTCGCAGAGGGCGGTGGCAAGTGCGTTTTCATCTACGAGGGGTCCGCGGCCTGTATTGATGAGAATGGCCGAGGGCTTCATCAGGGCGAGACGGCGGCCGTCGACCATGCCGCGGGTTTCGGCGGTAAGGGGGCAATGAAGGCTTACCACATCGGAGTTGGCGAAGAGTTCGTCGAGCGACATTTTCACATATCCTTCAGGGAGTTGATCCTGACTGCGCGAGGTATAGAGGGCTACTTTCATGCCGAATGCCGATGCAATGGCCGCTACAGCCGAACCGATATTGCCGAATCCGACGATACCCATGGTTTTGCCTGCGAGTTCGGGCCACTCACGGTTACGATAGGTGAAGTCGGCACAACTGCTCCACTTTCCTTCGGCCACACCAATGGCGTACTCCTCCACTCTATTGGTGATTGCGAGCAGGAGGGCGAAGACTTGCTGAGCTACGGAGCGGGTGCTGTAGCTGGGTATGTTCGTCACCGTTATGCCGGCACGGGCGGCTGCGGCAACGTCTACTATATTATAGCCCGTAGCGAGGACTCCTATATATTTCAGAGAGGGAAGGGCGGCAATGGTCTGAGCATCGAAAGGCACCTTATTGGTAAGCACCATTTCGGCATCTCCCACACGGTCGATAATTTCGGCAGGACTTGTGCGGTCGTAGACTTCGATATCGCAATACTCCGCAAAGTCTTTCCAGCGTGCGTCGCCGGCAGGATACAGGGTGTATCCGTCAAGGCATACTATCTTCATGGTTGAATATTTAAAAATACCGGCCGGACTCTGGCTTCAGCGTCCGGCCGGCAAGTATCTTGGTAATAAGTAAGTATTGTAAATAACTTACTTAACGATTATTTAATGAGATACTGAGAAGAGATGGACTGGTTGCTGTGTACGCGGCGGATAGTGTCTGCAAAGAGACGGGCTACCGAGATAACGGTGCACTTGGGGCAGTCTTTGGTGTAGGGGATAGAGTTGGTGAAAATCATCTCTTCGAGGGCACATTCGTTGACGCGCTCTGTAGCGGGGTCGCTCATGATAGCGTGCGATGCGAGAGCACGAACAGACTTCGCACCGTTTTCCATCATAAGGTTCGCAGCCTTGGTGATAGTACCTGCTGTATCTACCATATCGTCCACGAGAATGACGTTTTTGTCTTTCACGTCGCCGATAACGGTCATTTTAGCAACCACGTTTGCCTTTGCGCGCTGCTTGTGGCAGAGTACCAGGGGTACATCGAGGTATTTAGCGTAGCTGTTGGCACGCTTTGCACCACCTACGTCGGGAGTAGCGATTACGAGGTCTTCGAGGTTGAGGCTCTGGATATATGGGATGAATACCGAAGAAGCGTAGAGGTGGTCAACGGGTACGTTGAAGAATCCCTGGATCTGATCGGCATGGAGGTCCATGGTGATTACGCGGTCTACACCTGCAGTAACGAGGAGGTCAGACACGAGTTTGGCGGCGATCGAGACACGGGGTTTGTCTTTGCGGTCCTGACGAGCCCAGCCGAAGTAAGGGATAACAGCGATTACGCTCTTGGCTGAAGCACGCTTGGCAGCATCGATCATAAGAAGGAGCTCCATGAGGTTGTCGCAGTTGGGGAATGTGCTCTGCACCAGATATACCTCGCAGCCGCGAATCGACTCCTCGAATGATACTTCGAATTCGCCGTCGGCGAATCGTTCGATTTTCATTGAGCCGAGTTCGACTCCGAGTTCTTTGCAGATTTCCTCGGCCATGTATTTAGATTTTGTACCTGAGAAAATCTTAAAGGTTGGAAGCATTGAATCCATGGGATTTTTGTAAAATTGGTTTATTTGGAGTTTTTGTTCGTTTTCTTATTTTTCAGTCTTTCGGAGCGGCTTGATGCGCTTGGTCGATATCTTCCACACTACGGCTCCGTGAGCGGGCACTGCCGTGCGGAAGGGCTCTGTAGAGCAGAATGTCTTTGCCTCGACGGTATCGGTGAGCAGCTCTTTGGCCTTCGGGTCGACGCCTTCGGGGAGGTTGAGCACACTGAATGCGTGTCGGGGAATATTTACAGCCACCTCGGCAGGGGTATCTGCAAAGTTGACTACAACTACAAGAGTGGTGTCGCCGTCGTGACGCAGGAATGCGTAGTGGCGGTGCGGGTTCAATTCGCTGTTCTCATAGTTTACGTACATGAGGTCGAAGAACGAGCCGTGCGACACGGCTTCCTCTTTATTAGCGAGTCCGAGCACTCGGCAGTAGATGTCGCGGAGGCTCTTTTCGCTATCGGTGAGGGGGCCGTTGCATTTTCCGTGATTGAGGAAGCGGCGCACGGTGGGCACGCTCCAGTAGTCGAAAATGGTGGTGCGACCATCGAGACCGCTATAGCCTTCGGCGTCAGCAGCGGGTTCGCCGAGTTCCTGTCCGAAGTAAATCATCATCGGACCGGTACTCATCATGGTGCTCACTACGAGAGAGGGAACAACACGGGCTGCATCGCCGGCATAGAAGCTTGAGGCGAAGCGCTGTTCGTCGTGGTTCTCAAGGAAGTTGAGCATATTGCCACCGATGCCGTCGACGGTCTGCCAGCAATGTGTGAGCGCCGCAGCCGATTGTCCGGCGGTCTCGATAGCGCGGAGGGTATCGTAGAGATTTACCTTATCGTAGAGGTAGTCGAAGCCACCGTATTCGATGAAGGGACGGTAGAGTGCAACGTCGTAAATCTCGGCGATGAATATTATGCCGGGGAATTCGTGCTTGATTTTGGGGAGAGCCCAGTGCCAGAACTCTAGGGGAACCATGTGGACCATGTCGCAACGGAAACCGTCGACACCTCTCGCCGCCCAATAGCGCAGGATGTGGAGCATCTTGTGCCATGTATCGGGAACGGGGTCGAAATGCTGTGCACAGCTGCCGTAGCTATGGTCTACGCCATAGTTGAGTTTGACGGTATCGTACCAGTCGTTGACGCCGGGCGAGGCGGTGAAGCAGTCGTTGCCCGACGCTTTGGCGGGGAACTCCACATAGGCATCGTCGCCGCTGCCGAGGTCTGCCGAGGGTGAGAATTTCTGACCGGTGAGATAGTAGAAGTTATTGTCCGGGGCAAAGAATTTGTCTTTGTTGTCGGATGCGCCGAAGTCTTCCACATCGGCCGGACGGGCGTCGGAGTGATATTCGCGTGCCACGTGGTTGGGCACGAAGTCTATTATCACTTTCATGCCGGCGGCATGCGTGCGCTTCACGAGTTCGTCGAACTCTTTAAGTCGGTCGGGAACCACGACTGCGAGGTCGGGGTCTATATCGTAGTAGTCGGTAATGGCATAGGGGCTGCCTGCATGACCTTTGACTACGTGGGGATTATTGCGGGGGATGCCGAACTGTGTATAGTCGGCATCGTGGGAGTGCTCTATCACCCCGGTGTACCACACATGGGTGGTGCCGAGCTCGCGGATGCTGCCGAGCACTTTAGCCGTTATGTCGTTGAGTTTACCAGAGCCGTTGCGTTCTATCGAACCTCCGACAGCCGGCGCGTCGCAGTAGTTTGTAAAGAGACGTGGAAGCAGCTGATATATGACGGGCTTTGGAGATGACATAAATTATTTCTTTATGGTTTGGCTATCGGAATCTTTCTTCCACAGACCGGCTTCTATTAGAGCCTTGCGTGTCTGCGTATAGCCTGAGAGGAATACTTTCTTAATGTTTTTGAGGTCGAATACAGCCACATCGGTAATTTCGGGTGTCTGCACTGATATATCACACAGACTCATGTCCAACACCTGGTTGGCTTTGGCCATAAGGTTGTAGGTGCGCAGTGCCACATCGAACACCGACTTATACCGGGGGACTTTCTTGAGAGGACTCACGTTCACACCTATGAGCATATCGCACTTATCGCGCAGAATCCATGCGGGATGATTGCGGAGCACACCGCCGTCCACATACTTTACGCCGTCGATTTCTACAGGACGGAAAACTATGGGTATCGAGCATGAAGCCATCATTCGCGGGCCGATTTCACCTTCCGAGAAGGCCACAGCTTTACCGTTGTCGAGGTCGGTGGCTCCAAGATAGGTGGGGATAGGCAGGTCTTCGAGACGACGATAGGGGCCGAGCGCTCTCAGGATGAATTCCGAAAACTTGTCGATACGGAAGAAGCCGCCCTCACCAAAAGAGACATTGGCAAAGTCGAGAAAGCTTGTTCTCGCAAAGAGTTCGGCCATACGTAAAGGCGTAACACCGGCGGCATACAGTACCGCGATAACGGAGCCTGCGCTCACGCCGGCGATGATGTCGGGTTTGAGCCCTGCTTCTTCGATTGCCATAATGGCTCCGGCATGGGCAAAACCGCGGGCACCGCCACCACTGAGAGCGAGTCCGAGTCGATAAGGGCGCTCGCTTTTGACGGGCGAAACGGCCATGGAATTATCCTTGTTATTTGTGAACTGCATAATTCTTGTGCAAAATTAGTCAGAAAAAATTTATTCTTCAATTTTTTGGCATAGGATTTTTCATTTTATGAACGCTTAAGCCCGAAAGAATGTTGTAACTTTGTGGACGAAATCCCAATCCCGGGACGTCCTTTTCAAAAAGAAGCTATGGATAATTCATCACAAGCAAAGAATAAGGAGTCTGTTTTCCAGCGACTTTCGTCGAAGGCCGTGGCCGCGTGGAACTATTTCAACACAGGAGTATGGAGCGACCCCCGAAGAAAATGGTGGATCAACATGCTCCGCACGATAAATCTGTCGATGAACTCGTTTCTCAACCGCGACATCCAGACTCAGGCATGCGCCATGACTTACCGCACGATGCTCGCTGTAGTCCCGGCACTGGCTATGTTTATAGCCATTGGGCGCGGTTTCGGCATACAGACCATACTCCAGGAGGAGCTCTACAGTGTATTCCCGGCACAGAAAGTGGCGATAGCCTACGCCATGAATTTTGTGGATTCGTATCTGCAGCAGGCCAGCGAAGGTATCATAGTTGGTGTCGGCCTCGTATTCCTGCTCTACACCCTCATATCACTTATAAGTAATGTGGAAGACACATTCAACTATATATGGGGGCAGAAGACAGGCCGCTCGCTGTGGCGGAAGATAAGCGACTATAGCACTATGCTCATTCTGCTACCGCTTCTGCTGATATGCGCCAGCGGTGCTTCTATATTGCTGAGTTCGACTCTGAGAACGATTTTCCACTTCAGTTTCATGACCCCGGTGATTACCCTGCTGCTCGAAGCTCTTAAAGTGGTGATGACTTTCCTCTTCTTCGCCGCTGTATATATGCTCATACCCAACGCGAAGGTGAAATTCACCAACGCGTTTATATCGGGCGTGCTTGCCGGCACCGGGTTTCTGCTGCTTCAGTGGGCCTTCGTATCAGGTACGCTCTATGTGGCCAAGTACAACGCTATCTACGGTTCGTTTGCCTTCCTGCCCTTGATGCTGCTGTGGATGCAGCTCGCGTGGGTGATATGTCTGGCGGGAGCCGTGGTGTGCTATTCGTCGCAGAATGTATTCGCTTTCAGCCTCGAGAATGAGGTGGCGGGCATATCCAACCGCTACCGCGACATGGTTACGCTTGCCATTGCCTCGGTACTCGCACAGCGCTTTGTAGAGCACGAGCGCCCGGCTACAGCCCGCGATATAATGGATGAATACGGAATTCCGGCGCGCCTTGTCACAGGCATCACCGACAGGCTTTGCGCCGCCGGTTTTGTCAACCGTGTCCTCTTCTCCGACGAAAAAGACACCTACGGATTCCAGCTCGCCGTAGAGCCCTCGACTCTCACCGTATCATCGTTCACCGAGGTGCTTTACAACTTCGGCACGAAAGATTTCATACCCGATTTCGATAAAAATTTCCCGAAAATCGCTTCGGTCTACGACGCGATATGCGCGAAGTTCGACGGCGTCTCCAAAGATGTGCTGCTGAGCGAGCTCCCGGCAGTAAAGGTTACGACACCAAATCAACACACAATATAAAAAAGACATGAAAAAAGTAATTGCTACCACCGCAGCTCCCGGAGCTATCGGTCCTTACTCTCAGGCTATCGACACCGGCACATTCGTTTACGCTTCCGGCCAGATACCCCTCGACCCCGCCACAGGCACAATCCCCGAAGGCATCACTGCTCAGACCACTCAGTCGCTCGCCAATGTATGCGCTATTCTCGACGCTGCCGGCCTCACAGTAGCCAATGTAGTGAAGACAACTGTATTCCTCGCCGACATGGCAGATTTCGGTGCCATGAACGAAGTTTACGGCAAAGTATTCACCGAGCCCTACCCTGCCCGCTCGGCTGTTGCCGTTCGCGAACTTCCCAAAGGTGTACTCGTAGAAATCGAAGTTATCGCCGTTCGCTAATCACTGAGAGCGAAGCAACTTATATGGTCGGGTGCCGCACTGCGGTGCCCGACTTTTGCTTTCTGAACGTAAAAAAAATTTGCGGGAGAACGCAGAAATGTGTAATTTTGTAGTCCCGCAGAGCGAAAATACTGCGCATATATGACTCATGACAACACTTAACAGGCACATACAACACCTTTTAAGTATCGGACAGCGTGTGACGTTGCCCGGCATCGGCACTTTTACGCCCGTCATGCGCAGTGCATCGCTCGAAGGCAACCTGCTAACTCCGCCCCGCTCGACCGTGTCTTTCGACGCATCGTTCTCGGCCGGAGACAAGACTCTCGAAAATTCGATAATCCGCAAGGAGGATTGCTCTTCGGAACAGGCTCGCCGTATCATCGACGAAGCAGCCTCTGAAGCGGCTCAGAATCTTGCGGTAGGTCGCGAAATAGCTCTGGATGAAGTAGGCACCCTCTCGGGACGCGGCACTTCATCCGAATTTTCACCCGCCGGCCACTTCGCGTGCTCCGACTGGCTCGCTCCTATCGAGCTCAAACCTCTCGAAGTACGCCGCGTAGAGCAGGCCGAAGTCGCCAAAGTTGCAGATACTCTGCAGGAGCGCCGCAGCAGCCTGATGCGCTCACTCAGCCGCACGGCTTCGAGCGCCGCAGCTATCGCCGTCCTCGCCCTCATCACCTTTATCTGGGCACAGTTGCCCGGCAAAGCGCGCCACGCAGCTCAGACCGCATCCTTCGGGATTGAAAACATTGCGCCGGAGACTTCCGAACCGCTTATCGACACCCCGGGAGCAAGCGAGCCCGCACTTGTGCTCATACTCAACACTCCAGCCGACGGCGTAGCTCCTGCTAAACGTCGAGTGGAGAAACCCGTTACAACCGCTCCCGACAGATATATAATGGTCGTGGCGTCGCTCGCTTCGGAGAAAGAAGCCGAGACTTTTGTCCGCGAACATGCCGACTGCAGACTTGACCTGCGCGTGATTCACGCTGAAGGACGCTGGCGCGTGTACGCATTGTCGTCGCCCTCGTTCGAGGACATCAACGCTATGGCACGACGCAAAGATATCTATACCTCCTTCCCGACCGCCTGGGTGTGCCGATGCTGAGAAGCAGCAGACCTCTCTCGGAACATTGAGCGGCCGAAGTTGTTATTCCTGCATAATCAGCACATAAAACACCTCTGAAATGGATTTACACGAACTACTCCTCAGGCGCCACAGCATCCGCCGCTATACCGACAAACCTATCGACCCGGAAGATGTCAAGACTATTCTTGAAGCCGGACTCCTCGCACCTTCGTCGAAAAATGCCCGCTCATGGCAATTTGTAGTGGTCGAAGACCGCGACACCCTCATCCGCCTTTCGGAATGTAAACCCGCCTACGCAACATCCATTAAAGATGCAATGCTCGCCGTAGTAGTCACCTCTGCGCCCGCTGAAAGCGAAGCTTATATCGAAGATGCTTCCGTGGCAGCGATTTTCATGCACCTGCAGGCCGAAGCCCTCGGCATCGGTTCGTGCTGGGTACAGGTTCGCGGACGCCTCAGTGCCGACGGAGAACCCTCGGAAGACGTGGTACGCGACATCCTCGCAATACCTCACGAGATGACAGTAGAGTGCATCATGACTTTCGGATATTCTGCCGAAACCCGCAAACCTGTCGACCCCGCCAAACTTAAATGGGAGAAGGTTCACCTCGGCAGTTGGCGCAATCAGGAATGAGCACTGAAAATCCCGAACATCTGACTATAGCCCTGGTCGGTGCAGGAAATGTGGCCACACATCTCGCTCCGGCTCTTGGCAAAAACCTCGTCGCCGTAGCAGGACGCACCCCCGAAAAAGCCCGCGCCCTCGGCGAGAGATGCGGAGTGACGACCTCCGGCGAACTCTCGGAGCTTCGCCGCCTGCGCCCCGATGTCATAATCATCAGCGTGTCGGATAAAGGCATCGCCGACCTTGCCGCCACTATAGGGAATCTCGGATATGAGCCCCTGGTACTGCACACCTCGGGTACAGTAGGCATGGAGGCGTTGGAGCCCATAAGCAGGCGCACGGGAGTACTCTACCCTCTCCAGACATTCTCCGCGCAGGCCGAACTCGACATCTCCAAAGTGCCGTTTTTCACCGAAGCCTCACGCGAGAGCGACCTTGAAATCACCGACACCATAGCCCGCTCCATATCGCCGGTAGTAAATCACGCCGACGCCGAACGCCGACGCGTGTTGCACATAGCCGGAGTATTCACCTCCAACTTCACCAATGTTCTGCTCGAGAGCGTCGAGACCGTGCTCGAGCCGGCAGGATATTCGCTCGACGTGGTGCGCCCGCTTCTCGAAGTCACTGTAGCAAAAGCTTTTGCAATGGGACCGCACGACGCACAGACAGGACCGGCACGTCGCGGCGACTTCGCCGTGCTCGACCGACAACTCGCGGCGCTCCCCGAGCATCTGAAAGATTCCTACACCGCTCTTTCCAATCTTATCCTCCACAATCACAAGATATCAAAGCCCGAAAATGAGTAAGATAAACTACGACCTGCGCAAAATAAAAGCAGTCGCTTTCGATGTTGACGGTGTGCTCTCACCCGCAACTGTACCCCTCGACCCGGACGGCCAGCCCCGCCGCATGGCCAATCTCCGCGACGGATATGCAATGGTCATTGCCGTCAAACAGGGTCTGCGCATGGCTATAATATCGGGAGCCGACACCACTGCGGTGAGAAAGCGCTTCGAACTGATTGGCGTTCAGGATATTTTCCTCGGGAACATCGACAAACTCCCTCTTTTCGAATCGTGGCTCGAAGCCAACAGCCTCAAACCTGAGGAGGTGGCTTACGTGGGCGACGACATCCCCGACCTCCCCGTACTGAAGCGTGCCGGCCTCTCCGTAGCACCCCGCGACGCCTCTCCCGAAATCAAAGAAGCAGCGGTCTACGTCACCGCCGCAGAAGGTGGTTACGGAGTAGGGCGCGAGCTCCTCGAGGAGATTCTCAAAGCTCAGGGCAAGTGGCCCGCAAGCCACACCGCTGTAGGTTCGTAAAACATGGCAACAATGCAACATTCAACACCCGTTCCTCCATTGCCGTCGCCCGAATGGGAAGTCAAACGCATACTTCTTGCAAGCAATTCGCCGCGACGCCGCGAGCTCCTCGGCATGATACTGCCGCAGTTTGAGATTGCAGACTCGCGTCTCGCAAAAGAAACTTATCCATCGGATTTAGCCGCCGAGAGTGTTCCCGAATACCTTTCGCGACAGAAGGCCGAAGCTCAGATACCGTATATCAGCGCCGACGAAGTGGTAATCACAGCCGACACCGTGGTGATTGCCGACGGTAAAATCCTCGGCAAGCCGGCAGATGCCGAAGACGCCCGCAAGATGCTCCGCATGCTTTCGGGCTCGACCCACAAAGTAGTCACGGGCGTGACGATAGCTTCGCCGACAGGTGCTATCGACTCCTTCTCGGAGCATACTTCGGTAACCTTCGCACCCGTGAGCGACGCCGATATCGACGAATACATATCGCTCTTCAAGCCCTTCGACAAAGCCGGCTCCTACGGCATTCAGGAGTGGATCGGAGCCGCCTTCATTTCGCGCATCGACGGGTGCTACTACAATGTAATGGGGCTTCCGCTGCATGCTCTTTTCGCTCATCTGCGGAAATTTATGAAGTAAAAGATGAATTTTGCCGAGATGCCATTAGGCCGTCTCGGCTTTTTTTGCTAAATTTGCAGCACGAAACTAAGCTTTTTTCCGATGGTAGTATTTTTCACCACCCCCGAAGGCACGGCTTATGCCGTGGAATCAACCCGCACATTCACTGCGGACGAGCTTGAACGGCTCCGCTGGCTTTTCGGCAATGCCGAACCTCAGGCCGCGGGCTCAAGTCTGAGCGGCCGCTTCATCGGCCCCCGCAAAGAAATGATAACTCCCTGGAGTACAAATGCCGTTGAGATTACTCAGAACATGGGTATCGACGGCATTTCTCGTATAGAAATGTTTGTACCGTCGGCCGACGGCGAATCTTTCGACCCGATGCTCCAGAAGGCATACGCCAATCCCGGACCTGACGTATTCGAGATTACAGCCACCCCCGAGCCTCACGTACTCATCGAGAACATCCACGAGTACAATCAGAGCGAAGGCTTGGCTCTCAGCCCCTCCGAAGAGGAATATCTCGACGGTCTTTCGAAGCGTCTCGGCCGTCCGCTTACCGACAGCGAAGTATTCGGCTTCTCTCAGGTAAACTCGGAGCACTGCCGCCACAAAATCTTCAACGGCACATTCATTATCGACGGCGAAGAGAAACCCTCGAGCCTCTTCCAGCTCATCAAGCGCACCAGCAAGGTCAACAGCAAAGGCCTCGTATCGGCTTATAAAGACAATGTTGCGTTTGTAACCGGGCCAGAAGCATTCCAGTTCGCTCCCGAGCGCGGCGACGAGCCCTCGTACTTCAACGAGCGTAAAATCAAGACCGTGCTCTCTCTCAAAGCCGAGACTCACAACTTCCCCACTACAGTAGAACCTTTCAACGGTGCCGCAACAGGCAGCGGCGGTGAAATCCGCGACCGCCTCGGCGGTGGACGAGCTTCTCTGCCCCTCGCAGGTACAGCCGTATATATGACTTCCTACCCCCGCATGAAAGATGCGGTGCGCACTTGGGAAGCCGCTATCGAGCCTCGCAAATGGCTCTATCAGACTCCGGCCGACATCCTTATCAAAGCATCCAACGGCGCTTCCGACTTCGGTAACAAGTTCGGTCAGCCCCTCATCTGCGGTTCACTCCTTACATTCGAGCACGCAGAAGAGAAGCGCACCTTCGGCTTCGACAAGGTGATAATGCTCGCCGGCGGTGTAGGTTTCGCCAACGCCGACCAGGCTATCAAGGGCGACCCCGAAGCAGGCCAGAAAGTGGTGCTCGCAGGTGGCGACAACTACCGCATCGGTATGGGCGGTGGTGCCGTTTCGTCGGTTGACACAGGCCGCTACGCAGGAGCTATCGAGCTCAACGCCGTGCAGCGTGCCAACCCCGAGATGCAGAAGCGTGTTGCCAACCTCATCCGCAGCCTCGCTGAAAGCCTCGAGAACCCCATCGTATCTATTCACGACCACGGTGCAGGCGGTCACCTCAATGCTCTCTCGGAACTTATCGAAAGCACCGGCGGACGCATCGACATCGACGCTCTCCCCGTTGGCGACCCCACTCTTTCCGATAAGGAAATCATCGGCAACGAGAGCCAGGAGCGCATGGGCTTCGTGGTAAACGCAGAAGAAATTCCCCTCATCGAGCGCATCGCTCAGCGCGAACGGGCTCCTATGTATATCGTAGGTGAAACCACCGACGACCGCCGTCTACGCTTCTCCCGCAAGGAAGGCACAGCGGCTATCGACCTCGCCGTGGAAGACATGCTCGGCAATCCTCCCAAGACCGTCATCACCGACACCACTCAGGCTCCCCTCTTCGGCGAAGCCAAATACGAGCAGGAAAAAATCGCTGAATACATCGACTCTGTTCTTGCCGTCGACGCCGTTGCATGTAAAGACTGGCTCACCAACAAGGTAGACCGCAGTGTCACAGGCCGCGTTGCACGCCAGCAGTGCCAGGGCGAGCTTCAGCTCCCGCTGAGCGACTTCGGTATGGTAGCACTCGACTACCGCGGCAAATCGGGCATCGCCACTTCTATCGGTCATGCACCCCAGGTGGCCATGACAAACGTTGAGGCAGCTTCGCGTCTCGCCGTAGCAGAAGCTCTCACCAACCTTGCAGGCGCAGGTTGCGTGAAAGGTATCTCGGGCGTATCGCTCAGCGCCAACTGGATGTGGCCCTGCAAGAACCCCGGAGAAGATGCAGCTCTCTACCGTGCTGTAGAGGCTTGCTCCGACTTCGTATGCGAGCTCGGCTGTAACATACCTACAGGTAAGGACAGCCTCTCGATGACTCAGAAATACCCCGACGGCAAGAAGGTGACAGCACCCGGCACCGTGATTATTTCCGCTTCGGCAGAAACCGGTGCAGTAGGTACCCAGCCTTCTCCCGTGCTTAAGAACGATAAAAATTCGTCGCTCTACTACGTAGACCTGAGCGGATGCCCGCTGGCTCTCGGCGGCTCTGTACTCGCCCAGACCCTCGGTAAAGTAGGTGGCGAAACTCCCGACGTAAAAGATGCCAAGGCCTTTGCCAAGGTATTCAACTGCGTGGGCGAAATCAGCCGCAACGGTTATGCCGAAGCTATTCACGACGTAAGCGCCGGCGGTCTCGTGACTACCCTGCTTGAAATGTGCTTCGCCAACACCAAGGGCGGTCTCAACTTCTACACCGACGGCTTCAGCCTTTACGGCGAGGACGACCTCGTAAAGATTCTCTTCGCCGAGAATCCCGCTATCGTGCTCCAGATTCCCGACCGTCACCGCAAAGCCGCCGAGGCTCTGCTTACAAAAGCCGGCACACGCTTCTTCCCGATAGCATCTCCCGCTGCAGAGAACGTGCTTACAATCAGCCACAAGGACGACCGCACCGTGCTCGTGTCGATTCCCACAGCACGTCGCCGCTGGTACGAACCTTCGTTCCGCTTCGATGCACTGCAGACAGCGCTTCCCTGCGCCGAAAGCCGCTTCGAAAACTTCGACAAGCAGCCCCTGCAGTACCGCATCCCCAAAGAATTCGACGGCACCATGGCCTCGCTCGGCGTATCGCACCGCCGCCGCAAGAACGCTGCCCGCGCAGCTATCATCCGCGAAAAGGGTGTGAACGGCGACCGCGAAATGGCATACTCGCTCTACCTCGCCGGATTCGACGTTAAAGACGTGCACATGACCGACCTCATGAGCGGCCGCGAGACACTCGAAGACGTGAATATGATAGTATTCTGCGGTGGTTTCTCCAACAGCGACGTACTCGGTTCGGCCAAGGGCTGGGCTTCCGGCTTCAAGTGGAACGAGACTGCGCGTGAAACCCTCCGTCGCTTCTACGAGCGCACCGATACCCTCAGCCTCGGCGTCTGCAACGGCTGTCAGCTCATGATAGAGCTCGACCTCCTCGGAGCCGGCACCGGCAAAGACGGCAAGCCCCGCGTATCCATGTGCCACAACCTTTCGGGCAAGTTCGAGTCGACCTTCCTCTCGCTCAAGATTCCTGCAAACGAGAGCGTGATGTTCGGCAACCTCTCCGGCATGCGTGCCGGTATCTGGGTGGCTCACGGCGAAGGCCGCTTCCACTTCAGCGAAGGCATCAAGGGCTCCGGCCTCCCCGTAGTAGCGCGCTATGCTTACTCGGAGTATCCCGGCAACCCCAACGGCAGCGAAGGCGACGTAGCCGCTCTTGCTTCGGCCGACGGTCGTCACCTTGCTATCATGCCTCACCTCGAGCGTGCAATCTTCCCCTGGCAGTGGGCTTACTATCCCGCCGCCCGCCACAACGACGAAGTGGCTATCTGGCTCAAAGCGTTTGTCAACGCCCGTGAGTGGATAGAGAAGAAAACACGCAAGCACTAACGATACTTTGGCGATAAATTAATCCCAAATACGCTCACAAACGGCCTCGATAAGAACTTTTAACATTATTGAGGCCGTTGTCGTAGCGTAACTATTTGTTATTCGCCCAAAAATCATTAATTTTGTGCGTTTGATTCGTAAAAAATTTAACAACTAAATAAAACGTATCCTATGAGTTTGAACATCATAGTGCTTGCCAAGCAGGTTCCTGATACCCGCAACGTAGGCAAAGATGCAATGAAGGAAGACGGTACAATCAACCGTGCCGTACTGCCTGCAATCTTCAATCCCGAAGACCTTAACGCCCTTGAGCAGGCTCTCCGCCTTAAGGACGCTCACCCCGGCAGCAAGGTAACACTCCTCACCATGGGTCTTCCCCGTGCAGCCGAGATCATCCGCGAAGCTATCTATCGCGGTGCCGACGGCGGCATCCTCCTTACCGACCGCGCCCTCGGTGGTGCCGACACCCTTGCAACTTCTTACTCACTCGCTCAGGCAGTGAAGAAGTTCGGCAACTGCGACATCATCATCGGCGGACGCCAGGCTATCGACGGCGACACCGCTCAGGTAGGTCCTCAGATTTCAGAAAAACTCGGTATTCCCCAGGTAACTTACGCAGAAGAAATCCTCGGTATCGAAGACGGCAAAATCACAGTAAAGCGTCGTCTCGAGCATGGTGTAGAGACCGTTAAGGCTCCCCTCCCCTGCGTTATCACAGTGAACGGCTCGGCAGCCGAATGCCGCCCCCGCAATGCCAAGCGCCTGATGAAATACAAATATGCAGCCGCTCCCTCAGAGCTCGCCAAGCTCGACGAAGTAGCACAGGCACGCGTAGCAGCAAACCCTGAGCTCAACATCCAGGAATGGAGCGCCGCATTTGTAGAAGCAGACCCCCAGCAGATAGGTCTTGCAGGTTCGCCCACAAAGGTTAAATCGATCGAGAACGTGGTATTCACCGCCAAGGACAGCCGCCGCCTCGACAACGACGATGCCCAGATTGAAGACCTCATCAAAGAACTTATCACCAACCATACTATCGGCTAAGGCCCCGAGCAATCATTAATCACTATGGCAGACAAGAATAACCTCATAGTCTACTGCGAGTACGACGAAGGCCGTGTAGCCGACGTCAGCCTCGAACTCCTCACCAAAGGCCGCGTACTGGCCGACCGCCTCGGCGTCAAACTCGAAGCAGTTGTTATCGGCGACAAGCTCGACGGAATCGAAGAGCAGATTTTCCCCTACGGCGCCGAGACAGTATATAAGGTAGAAGACAAGCGTCTCTACCCCTACACATCGAATCCTCACGCTTCAGTACTCATCAAGCTCTTCAAGGAAATCGAACCCCAGATTTGCCTTATGGGTGCTACCTGCATCGGTCGTGACCTCGGTCCCCGTGTAAGCTCCAGCCTCCACAGCGGTCTTACCGCCGACTGTACCTCTCTTGAAATCGGTGACTACACCGACCCCAAGACCGGCAAGGAATACAAAGACCTTCTCTATCAGATCCGTCCCGCTTTCGGCGGCAACATCGTGGGTACTATCGTGAACCCCGACTGCCGTCCTCAGATGGCTACCGTCCGCGAGGGTGTGATGAAGAAAGAAGTGTACGATGCCAACCACAAGGGCACAGTTGTTGACCTCAAGGCCGACGACTATGTAGACCCCACCGACTTCGTGGTAGAAATCATCGACCGCCACATCGAGAAATCGAAAGTCAACATCAAGAACTCACCTATCGTTGTAGCCGGCGGCTACGGCGTGGGCTCAAAAGAAAACTTCCAGCTCCTCTTCGACCTCGCCAACACTCTCGGCGGTGAAGTAGGCGCATCGCGTGCCGCTGTCGACGCAGGCTTCATCGAACACGAACGTCAGATCGGCCAGACCGGTGTGACCGTGCGCCCCAAGCTCTACATCGCCTGCGGTATTTCGGGTCAGATTCAGCACATTGCAGGTATGCAGGAGAGCTCGATCATCATCTCGATCAACAACGACCCCAACGCACCTATCAACACTATCGCCGACTACGTAATCACCGGCGATATGGAAGAAATCGTGCCCAAGCTCATCAAATATTATAAGAAAAACTCCAAGTAAGCTACTGAAATGGCTAATTTCTATACAGACAACCCCGATCTCAAGCATCATCTGAATCATCCTCTGATGCAGAAGATCGTCGAACTGCGCGAGCGTAACTACACCGACGCAGAAAAATTCGACTATGCTCCGGCAAACTTCGCCGATGCAATGGATAACTACGACAAGGTCCTCGAGGTAGTAGGTGACATCTGCGGTGGCAAAATCGCAGAAAACGCCGAAGCTGTCGACCACCAGGGTGCATCTTGCTCCGACGGTCGCGCTCACTATGCCGACGGCACAGTAGAAAACCTCGACCTCTGCCGCAAGGCAGGCCTTATGGGTATGGCCATGCCCCGCCGTTTCGGTGGTCTCAACTTCCCCATTACTCCCTACATCATGGCTGCAGAAATCGTCAGCCGTGCCGATACCGGTTTCGAAAACCTCTGGGGCCTTCAGGACTGCGCAGAAACTCTCTACGAATTCGGTTCGGAAGAGCAGCGCGCCAAGTACATCCCCCGCGTATGCGAAGGCGAAACCATGTCGATGGACCTTACCGAGCCCGACGCAGGCTCCGACCTCCAGTCGGTAATGCTCAAAGCGACTCAGAAGGAAGACGGCACATGGGTGCTCAACGGTGTTAAGCGCTTCATCACCAACGGCGACAGCGACATTCACCTCGTACTCGCCCGCTCTGAAGAAGGCACAAAAGACGGTCGCGGCCTCTCGATGTTTATCTACGACAAGCGCAATGGTGGCGTGACTGTACGTCGCATCGAAAATAAGATGGGTATCAAGGGTTCGCCCACTTGCGAGCTCGTGTACAAGAATGCTCCTGCAGAACTTTGCGGTTCTCGCCGTATGGGCCTCATCAAGTATGTGATGGCTCTTATGAACGGTGCCCGCCTCGGTATTGCAGCTCAGAGCGTAGGCGTGAGCGAAATCGCTTACCGCGAGGCTCTCGGCTACGCTAAAGAGCGCAAGCAGTTCGGTAAAGCAATCATCGAATTCCCCGCTGTAGCAGAGATGCTTTCTGTAATGAAGGCAAAACTCGACGCTTCGCGCAGCCTCCTCTACGAGTGCTCTCGCTTCGTGGATATGTACAAAATCTATGAAGATATCGCCCGCGAACGCAGCCTCACTCCCGACGAACGTGCCGAGATGAAGCACTACAGCAAGCTCGCCGACGCTCTCACTCCTCTTGCAAAGGGTCTCGGCAGCGAATACTGCAACCAGAACGCTTACGACTGCATCCAGATCCACGGCGGTTCGGGCTTCATGAAGGACTACGCTTGCGAACGCATCTACCGCGACGCCCGCATCACTTCTATCTACGAAGGTACAACACAGCTCCAGGTAGTGGCTGCTATCCGCCACGTGACCACCGGCACTTACGCAACCCTCATCGATACCTACGCTGCCGTAGAATATCCCGAAGCTCTTGCCGACAAGGCTGCCCTCCTCAAGTCTCTCACCGAGAAATATAAGGCTGCCGTAGCAAAGGTAAACGAGGCAAACAACCCCGCATACCTCGACTTCATGGCACGTCGCCTTGTGGAAATGGCAGGCTTCATCATCATGGCATACCTCGTACTCCAGGATGCCAAGGCTAACGAAAGCTTCGCCCGCACAGCAACTGTTTACACCAAGCTCGTAGAAGCTGAAGTAGCACGTCACTGCGAATTCATCGACAACTTCAAGATCGAACAGCTCCAGGACTACACCTACTAATTTCTTCCGAGAAATGATATCCGACCGCTCCGATTTTTCGGGGCGGCCTTTTTTTTGTGTCCACAATCAAGATACATGCCGTAGCGAAGCGAAGGAATGTGCCGGGATAGGTCTGCTCTATACGTTGGCGTCTGCCTTCCACGCCTCCTATGCTTCCCACACTTCCCACACTCTCCCACGCCCATTTCCCCGCCACGGATATCTACCCGCACAGATCCCACCACACTCATACTATCTTCGCGGCATGTCACGCCGCTTCCTCGACATAACCGCAGAATTCGCTCGGTGGTTTGGCCGTTCCCTCCGCTGGTGGGAGCGCAACATCATATTCACCCTCGAGCGACAGCGA
>JAAVFI010000034.1 GCA_014800815.1 Bacteroidales bacterium
GCAAAGATAGCTCAGAAAATTCATTTTAAAATCCTCCGACAGCAAAAATACAATATAACTATCTGTAAATACGCAATCTATGAGCGATTGTTAAAATTTTCCGTGGACAGCAGTGCACCGGGGTGCGTCCCTACAATCGGCCGGTAATCAGATATAATGATTCGCTGAATAGCTATGCCTCCTTATTTCGATGTTTAGAAAGGTTAAAAGCGGAGCGTTGCCCGACAGGCATTTGCAGATTTTCGTTTTTTTTCGTACTTTTGTAAGTTATGAAAAAAGGCATATACATCATCTCCGGTCTTATAGCTGCAGCGGCGCCTCAGGGGCTGTGTGCGTCGCTCGAGTTCAGCGGGCTTATAGAAAAAGCGGTGAGCGTCGAGGCACCCGCCTCGTCGGGTCTCAGCGGAATATACGTGCTCCCCTACTGCACGGGCGTGACCGTTACGGCAGAAGTAGCCAACGCTGCATCGAGTGTGAGCGTGAGCCGCTTCAGCAACCTCGGCGGCGCTTATGGCGAGCCCGTATCTTTTACCCGCGACGGCAATAAGGTGAGCTTCGCCGCTTCCGACGGCGACATGGGCTATATAGTAGAGGAAGCGGGGCGCCAGACTGCTTACTGGCTCACCGACTACTCGACACACCGCTTCGAGGTGACGGCCCTCGGCATAGGCGCCGAGCAGGACTGCGACCGATGCGAACTATCGTTTGCAGGCAATGCCGGCGAGATAGCCTACTACTCTATCACGGGGCGACGACAGGTGATTTCACGCGATATAGAGGTGAACTACTCCACGCTGCGGTTCGACGCCGACAGATTTGCCTACGTGCAGGAAAACACCACGGAGACTCTCGCATCTATCAACGGCAACTCCATACATGTGCCGTCGCCTCTGTGCAGCACATCTTTCGCCATACACGGCGACCGCTTCCTGCGGGCGTGGGGCGAGGAGGTGTCGATGACTACCGAGACTTTCACTCCCGTAGCCGTGGAAGCTCAGACCCGCGCAACCCAGACCGAACGCGACAACGACAACGAACAGAAAGCCGACGGTTCGGACAACGGACTCGGAGGCTCCGCCCCCTGCGAGATACACTTCGAGGCCTCGGTGACCGATGCCGCTATATTCAGAGAGTGGCAGATTTCGCGCGACCCCGAATTCGGAATCAACGAAAATACATACTCCGACCTCGACTTCGACTACACCTTTACCGACAACGGCACCACCTACGTGCGCTTCGTGGCCAACAACGCCGACGGCACCTGCGAGTATGTGGGCGAAACTTATCAGATATTCATAGGCGAATCGCGCCTCGAGATACCCAACGCGTTCTCTCCTCAGGGCTCGCCCGGCGTCAACGATGAATGGAAAGTAAGCTACAAATCGCTCGTCAAGTACGAATGCCACATCTTCAACCGCTGGGGCAAGGAGCTCTTCTCCTCCACCAATCCCGCGCAGGGTTGGGACGGCAAGAACGGCAGCAAATACGTGCCGGCCGGCGTATACTTCTACGTAATTACCGCCGAGGGCGCCGACGGCGTCAAGTACAAGCGCTCGGGCGACATCAATATCATCAACTACCGCGAGAGCCGGTCGAACACCGGCCAGTCGGACTCTGAATAATTAATAAGTAAGCCATGCTCAAAATATTTTCTCCGATCGTAATACTCTCCGCAGCGCTGGCGGCACCATATGTGTCGGCACAGACATCGTCTGTAGTTTTCTCAAATGTTGTCACACCCGTCATCCCCGAGAAGATCGAGCTGTGCGGCAGCACCATTGACCTCGACCGAAGCGATATGTATGAGGCTTTCGACCGCGAACTCACTTCGCTGGCCTATACCCACGGCAATACTATGCTGATAATCAAGCGCGCCAACCGCTTCTTCCCCGAATTGGCTCCGATACTCCGCGCCAACGGCGTTCCTCTCGACCTCCTCTACCTCGCATGCGTGGAGTCGTCGCTCAATCAGCGCGCCTACTCTCCTGCCAAGGCTGCCGGCCTGTGGCAGTTCATAGCGTCGGCGGCCAAGGAATACGGCCTCGAAGTGAACGACGAAATCGACGAGCGCTACAACCTCGAAAAAGCTACCGCCGCGGCATGCAAATATCTCAAGAAGGCATACAACCGCTACGGCGACTGGCCCACGGCAATGGCTGCCTACAACGGCGGCCAAACCCGCATAAGCAACGCTCTCGACAAGCAGGGTCAGGACACCTCGCTCGACCTCTTCCTCGCCGAGGAGACCACCCGCTACCCCTATCGTGTGGCCGCTATGAAAGCTATCATGGAAAATCCGGCGGCCTATGGATTCAAACTCGCCGACAATCAGCTCTATCAGCCCCGCAAGTATAAGACCGTGGAGGTGAGCGGCCCCGTGGAAAGCTGGCCTGAGTGGGCTAAAAAGCAGGGCATAAGCTACGCCACTCTCAAAGACGAGAATCCATGGATACGCTCGCTCTCGCTCACAAACAAAGCCGGCAAGACCTACAAGGTAAGGATTCCTCTGCCCGAATCGCTCTCACGCAAGAAAGCCGGTACAAAAACCTACAACCCCAATTGGACGGTAAAATAATCTAAGAAATTCTCTCCGATACGATGACTGACAAGATAAAGAACATAGGGACCGAGACCGTCGCCGATGACGGCACCACCCGCAAGATAGTAGTCACCGGAGCAAGGGTAAACAACCTCAAGAATATTGATGTAGAGATACCTCACAACAAGCTCACGGTGATAACCGGCCTCAGCGGCTCCGGTAAATCATCGCTTGCCTTCGACACCATTTTCGCCGAAGGCCAACGCCGCTATATCGAAACTTTCTCGGCCTACGCCCGCAATATGCTCGGCACCCTCGAGCGCCCCGATGTCGACAGCATCTCGGGCCTCTGCCCAGTGATTGCCATTGAGCAGAAAACGGTGAACCGCAACCCGCGAAGCACCATAGGCACCACCACCGAGATTTACGACTTTCTCCGTCTGCTCTTTGCCCGTATCGGCAAGGCCATAAGCTATCTGTCGGGCGAAGAAATGGTGAAATACACCGACGAAAAGATTGTAAGCCTCATACTCGAGAAGTATGCCGGCCGCAAGATATACATCCTCGCGCCTCTTGTGAAGAACCGCAAGGGCCACTACAAGGATCTCTTCGAGCAGCTTTCAAAGAAAGGATTCCTCAACGTACGCGTCGACGGCGAGCTCACCGAAATAAGCCGCGGAATGAAGCTCGACCGATACCGCAACCACAGCATCGAGCTGGTAATCGACCGCCTCAAGGTATCCGACAAGGACTCCGAACGTCTCCTCGCCTCGGTGGAGAATGCTCTCGTGCAGGGCGACAAGGAGCTGGTGGTCTACGATGTCGAGGCCGACACCGTGGCATACTACAGTCAGGAACTCATGGACCCGGCGACAGGTATCTCGTACCACGACCCGGCACCGCACAATTTCTCGTTCAACTCGCCGCAGGGCGCTTGCCCGCGATGCAAAGGTCTGGGATATGTCAACCTCATAGACCGCGCCAAAATGGTGCCCGACGAAAATCTCTCGATACACGCCGGAGCACTGCTCCCAGTAGGCAAGTTCCGCGACAATGTGCTCTTCATGCAGCTGAGAGCAATTGTGGAAAAGCACGGATTCACCCTCAAGACGCCCTTCAAGGACCTCTCGGAGGAGTGCGTGGACGAGATATTCAACGGCTCCACGAGCATGGGCGGCCTCACTACGGGCGAGAATGTGAGCATGAGCTTCTTCAGTTCGTTCGACGGCATTATCAAGTTCATCGAGAATCAGACCGACGAAGACGCCGGCTATCGCGAAAAGAAGTGGAGCGGACAGTTCTTCACCCGCTGCACGTGTCCCGAGTGCAACGGCGACCGCCTCAACCGCGAAGCTCTCCACTTCTTCGTGGACGGGAAAAACATCGCCGAACTCTCGCGCCTCGACATTTCGGCTCTCTCGCAGTGGGCCGACACGGTCAAAGACCGCCTGAGCGAGCGCGACCGCAAGATAGCATCTGAAATCATCAAGGAGATAGCCACACGCCTCCACTTCCTGGTAGACGTAGGCCTCGACTACCTGCAACTAAACCGCAACTCCGCCACGCTTTCGGGCGGCGAGAGTCAGCGCATACGCCTTGCCACACAGCTCGGCTCGGAGCTCGTCAACGTACTCTACATCCTCGACGAGCCCTCTATAGGCCTGCATCAGCGCGACAATCACCGGCTTATATCCTCGCTGAAACGTCTGCGCGACGCTTCGAACACCATTGTCGTGGTCGAGCACGACGAAGACATGATGCTCGAGGCCGACTACGTGGTGGATATCGGCCCCGGCGCAGGGCGCAAAGGCGGCGAGGTAGTCTTCCAGGGCACCCCCGAGCAGATGCTCAAGTGCGACACCGTGACCGCCCGCTACCTCAACGGTAAGGAGAAAATACACGTGCCGGCCGAGCGACGCAAAGGTTCGGGCAAAACCCTCACGCTCCGCGGAGCTACGGGCCACAACCTCAAGAATGTAGACTTCACACTGCCTCTGGGTACCTTCACCGTGATAGCGGGTGTATCGGGCAGCGGAAAGTCGTCGCTTGTCAACGGCACCCTTCAGCCGATTCTGAGCAAACACTTCTACCGCTCGGAGACCGAACCTCTGCCCTACGCTGCTATCGAAGGCATAGAGAATATCGACAAGGTGGTGACGGTAGACCAATCGCCGCTCGGACGCACACCGCGCTCCAATCCCGCTACTTACACGGGTGTTTTCACCGACATCCGCAACCTCTTCGTAGCCCTCCCCGAGGCCAAAATTCGCGGATACAAGCCCGGCCGCTTCTCGTTCAACGTTGCCGGCGGACGATGCGAGGCTTGTTCCGGCAACGGCTACAAGACCATAGAGATGAACTTCCTGCCCGACGTCCTCATCCCCTGCGAGGAGTGCCACGGCAAACGCTACAACCGCGAAACCCTCGAGGTGCGCTTCAAAGGCAAGTCAATAGCAGATGTGCTCGACATGACTATCAATCAGGCTGTTGAATTCTTCCAGGGCGTGCCGTCGATATACAAGAAAATCAAGGTACTTCAGGAAATCGGTCTGGGCTACATCAAGCTCGGACAGCCCTCGTCTACCCTCTCAGGCGGCGAGAACCAGCGCGTGAAGCTCGCTACCGAGCTTGCCAAGCGCGACACGGGCCGCACGCTTTTCATCCTCGACGAACCCACCACCGGCCTCCACTTCGACGATATCCGCACTCTGCTCACCATACTCAACCGCCTGGTAGACAGAGGCAACACCGTGCTCGTCATCGAGCATAACATCGACGTGATACGCTCGGCCGACTACATCGTCGACATGGGTCCCGACGGAGGCGCGGGCGGCGGCCGCATCATTGCCACTGGCACTCCCGAGGAGATTGCCAAAGCCGATTCGCCGACAGCTCCATTCCTCCGCAATTAAGAAATCTTAAAGGACGACAAAACGTCTGTTGGCTTCCAACCCAATTCTTCCCTGGCTTTCTGATTACTGAAGGTCAGGGATTTTGTCATCTTGGAAAGTTTCGATGTATTTAGCGGCGCGTTCGCACCCAGAATATTGCCTATTTTTGCAAAGAATGATGCCACAGGAAGCGGAATTGAAATAATTCTACGCCCGCCGAGCTGAGCTGCGATAGAAATCTCAAGCTCACGGAAAGTCGGATGATGATTATCGCATACGTTGTATATACCTCCCTTTCTACTTGCCGCTTCAATCAAAGCCGGAATATCATCTACCTGCAATATACTCTTGTGAGCATCTCCCATCCCTATACTCATATATTTTCCGGACCGTATACCTGTGATCATGGCACCAAGATTACCTGGGGGGTTAGGACCGGCAACAAGCGGGGCTCTAAGTATGCCGAGGGTTACATTGTGCCTCCTGCACCAATCCTTAAGAAATTCCTCAGCTTTTATCTTACTGAGTGCATAAGGAGTGGTTCCGTTCAATGGATGATTCTCATCAATGTTCTCTCCTTCTTCACAACCATATACAGCAACCGATGAGAGGAATACAAAAGATTTCGGCACACCGGATTTCTCTAAGGCGGCACAGAGATTTTTTGTACCCTCAAAATTTACATCATCGAATGATTGAGCTTCCGCTTTCGTTGCAGGAATCGTATGCGCTTTGCCGGCCGCATGAAAAACTATATCGAAGCACCCGCTCAATTCAGGGCTCTCAACTGAAAGGTCAACTTTGACATCGTTACCATCACTCCTTCCGCACAAAGTCACCGTATGTTCTGCGAGCAGATGCGGTACAATATTGCGCCCGATAAATCCCGTTCCTCCGGTAACAAGTATTTTCATAAATAAGTCTTACTAATATCAGTGAAGAAGTTCAGCTTTTGATATGCGGGCACAAAGTTAGCTCTTTCTCGCGGAAAATTAGTAATTTTGCAAAGAAAAACAATCGCAGCATATGAACCGCATAATTGAGAAATCGCATTTCTCGGAGAACGTTGTCCGACTCGTAGTCGAAGCTCCCGAGGTAGCGAAAGCCCGCCGTCCGGGACATTTCGTAATAGTACGCACGGGCGAAGGTGGCGAACGCATCCCCCTGACCATAGCCGATGCCGACGAGAAAGCCGGCACCATAACGCTTGTTATTCAGGCCGTGGGAGTATCTACACGCAAGATTTGCGCGCTTGAGCCGGGCGACTGCCTGACCGACCTCGTAGGCCCTCTCGGCAGAGCCACAGCGGTAGGCAAGCGCGAGGGCACGGTGCTGTGTTGCGGCGGCGGTGTCGGAGTGGCACCTCTGCTCCCTATCATCAAGGCTTTCAAGCAGGCAGGAAACAGGGTGGTGAGCGTTCTCGCCGCACGAAACAAAGACCTGATAATTCTCCGCGACGAAGTGGCGAAATACAGCGACGAGGTGATAATCATGACCGACGACGGATCGGAAGGCCGCAAGGGTCTTGTCACCGCCGGTGTCGAGGAAGTAATCAATCGCGAGAACGTGGCCGAAGTGGTTGCTATAGGCCCCGCAGTGATGATGAAATTCGTGGCACTCCTCACCAAGAAATACAATGTGCCCACTATCTGCTCGCTCAATACCATAATGGTCGACGGCACGGGTATGTGCGGCGCCTGCCGCGTGCACGTGGGCGGAAAGCTCCGCTTCGTGTGCGTCGACGGCCCCGAATTCGATGCTCACCAGGTAGATTTCGACGAGATGATTTCACGAATGAGAGCTTACGACAACGTTTAACAGACAAGGAACACCATGACAGATATAGATAAAAACTCTCTCAGAGGTCGCGATGCAGAGTGGCGCCGCGAATTACGCGATGCCATGCCCGCCAAGGAGCGCACTGCAATACCCCGCGCGGAAATGCCCATGCTTCCTGCCGACTACCGCATCACCACCAACGAAGAGGTGAACGAGGGTCTGAGCCTCGAGCAGGCAGTGATTGAGGCTACACGTTGCCTCGACTGCCCCACCCCTACTTGTGTCGACGGTTGTCCTGTCAACATCGCCATTCCCGATTTCATCAAGAATATACAGCGCAAAGATATTTCGGAGGCTGCTCGTATCCTCAAAGAAACGAGCGCACTGCCCGCGGTGTGCGGCCGTGTGTGTCCGCAGGAGCGACAGTGCGAGAGCAAGTGCATCTACAACAAGATGAAGAAAGCCCCCGTGGCTATCGGATATCTCGAACGCTTCGCCGCCGACACCGAACGTCTTGCCGGGGGTGCGAAAGCGGCGCCGGAGATTGCCTCCAACGGTATTCGCGTAGCCGTGGCCGGTTCGGGCCCCGCAGGACTTTCGTTTGCCGGCGATATGCGCCGCCGTGGGTTTGAGGTGGACGTCTTCGAGGCTCTGCACGAAATCGGCGGCGTGCTGAAATACGGTATTCCCGAATTCCGACTCCCCAACAGTGTGGTGGATGCCGAACTCGATTCGCTTTCGGCAATGGGAGTGCGCTTCCACACCGACACCGTTATCGGCAAGACTCTCAGCTACGACGACCTGCTCAACATGGGATTCAAAGGCATCTTCGTGGCCTCGGGCGCCGGCCTTCCCCGCTTCATGGGTATCCCCGGCGAGGAACTTTCGGGCGTGATGTCGAGCAACGAATACCTTACCCGCATCAATCTTATGGGAGCGGGACGCCCAGGCAGCGACACTCCCGTGCTCAAAGGCAAGCACGTGGCCGTAATCGGTGGTGGAAATACCGCTATGGACTCGGTGCGCACCGCGCGCCGCATGGGTGCCGAACGCGCCATGATTATTTACCGCCGCAGCGAGGCCGAGATGCCTGCACGTCTTGAAGAAATAGAGCATGCCAAGCAGGAAGGCGTGGAATTTGTCACCCTCGCCAACCCCGTGGAATATCTCGGCGATGAGAAAGGCCGTGTGCGGGCTATGCGTCTGCAACGCATGGAGCTCGGCGAGCCTGATGCCTCGGGACGTCGGTCTCCCAAACCTATCGAGGGCGCTATCGACGAAATCGAAATCGACGAAGTGATTGTGAGCGTGGGTGTTTCGCCCAATCCTCTCATCCCCGACAGCATCGAGGGCCTCGACGTGACCTCGCGCGGAACTATCGCCGTAGACGAAAAACTTCAATCGTCTCTCCCGCTGATTTTTGCCGGCGGCGACATTGTTCGCGGCGGCGCAACGGTGATTCTCGCAATGGGCGACGGCCGAAAGGCTGCGGCTTCTATGGCTGAAAAACTCCTTGGTGATGAATAAGATATTAAAAACATCTGCCCTTGCTGCAACCCTGCTCCTTGCAGGTTGCGCCAAAAGCGGAGGCGACTCTCACGGCGCCCTGGTGGTGAGTATCGAGCCCCAGCGGGCCGTTCTCTCGGCACTGGCCGAACCGGGCACCGATATTGTGACCCTGATGAGCCGTGGTGCCAATCCCGAGACTTTCGAGCCTACACTTGCACAGCGTGCCTCGCTCGACGATGCTGCAATATATTTCGCCACAGGGGCTTTGCCCTTCGAGGAGAATATCCGCAGTGCGGCAGGAAATCTCAGATTCATAGACACTTCGGCAGGTATCAACCCCGTATACGGCACCCACTCGCACGCTCACGGCCACGCGCATGACGAGCACGAAGGTGAGCACCACCACCACGAGGGCGAGCCCGACCCGCACTTCTGGACTTCGGTAGAAGGAACCCGCGTTATGGCGCGCAACATGGCCGATGCTCTCATAGCTCAAGACCCCGAAAACGCCGAAAAATACCGTGCGCGTCTCTCAAAACTCGAATCGCGCATCGACTCTGTAGACACCGAGGTTCGCACCCGTTTTGACGGTGCTCACCGCAAGGCTTTTGCTGTCTGGCACCCTTCTCTCTCCTATTTCGCCCGCGAGTACGGCCTCAAGCAAGTAGTTGTGGGCCAGGAGTCTAAAGAGATGTCGGTGCGTCAGCTGCGCGATGTCATCGAATCGGCAAAGGCCGACAGCGTCGAAGTATTTTTCTTCCAGAAAGAATACGATTCGCGGCAGGCCGAAAGCATCAACCGCGAAATCGGAAGCCGACTCGTAACCATAGACCCGCTTGATGCCGACTGGGCATCGCAACTCATAAAAATCGCCGATGAACTCGCAAGATAAAAAAGCCCTCATCGAGCTTCGCGACCTTTCTTTCCGCAGAGAAGAAAGGGTTATTCTCGACCATGTCAACCTCACGGTAAACCGCGGAGACTTCATGGCTATCACCGGCCCGAACGGTGGTGGCAAGACTACCCTCCTCCGCCTGATTCTAAGGCTGTTGAAGCCCGACAGCGGCAGGATAATCTTCTATGATACCGAAGGTCGACCGACCGTGGCGGCTCCGAAATTCGGCTATCTGCCGCAGAAGAACAGCGTCGACTCACACTTCCCTATCACGGTACGCGAGGTGGTATCTTCGGGCCTGCTCAGCGACAACACTTTGAGCAAGGATGAAAAAGAAGTGCGCGTCGACGAAGCTCTCGCCCTCATCGGCCTCGAAGACCTCGCCACCCGCCCCATAGGCAAGCTCTCGGGAGGTCAGCTTCAGCGCGTACTCTTCGGCCGCGCTATCGTCAGCCGTCCGCCGATTCTCGTTCTCGACGAGCCGCTAAGTTATCTCGACAAGCACTTCGAGTCGCACCTCTACAAGATTGTAGCAGAGCTTGCCAAGCACACCACCATACTCCTCGTAAGCCACGAAATGTCGGAGATCGGTGCTATGGCCAACCGCCACATAATAGTCGACGGCTCGCTCCACGAATGCACCGCAGCGCACCACTATGTAAAGACCGAGTGCTGATGCACGATGCCGTTCATTGCATTCTTTTCTGAAAAAAAATCCAAACATAAGTAAATCTTGTGATAAAAAATAATTTTCATGACTTACTTATTTGCCCAAACCAAAATAAATCAATAACTTTGCACCTGCCGGCCAACCCGAGTCCCGCGCCAATCTTGGCCGAGGGTATGTGGGTGGGGCGGTTTTAACATTTGAAGAGCGTTTATCAGCGCTGATTCTTGACCAATCGAAATTCTCGCAAAATTTCTATCTAAGTCAAGGATTGAGCAGCGGTAGATGCCCGTAGGTATGTACACTCAGCACCGGCTGTTCCCGTGAGGGAATATGCCGTATAGTATGCGTATACATATTGGCGTGGGCTTCTTCGTTGCCGTCCGACTTAGATAGGGCAATGCGAGAAGCCTCGATTGGTAGGACGGCAACGGTACAGATTCCCGCGCTTTTCTGCTTCTAAACCAATACACGCCGACGAGGGGATGACCGAGGCAATAAAGACTACAGCCATGAAACGTCTTTTATTCATCCTGATGTGCTTATCGGCAATATTTGCCGGGCGAGCGCAGACCTTCGCCGTCGGCGATCTGACATATACAGTCACAGTTGCTGAAAACCTCGAAGTCAGCGTAAAAACAAACAATCCAGCCATTGAAGGGGACGTGATAATTCCGGAATCTGTCACTTACCAGGATATACAATACTCGGTTACTTCTATTGGCTTCGAGGCTTTCCGGGGTTCGGGCATAACATCCATAACCATCCCTAAAACTGTTACTTCAATTAAAAATTATGCTTTTTGGGACTGTACAGAACTAACCTCCATAACTATCCCCTGCTCGGTCACCTCAATTGGTGAGCGCGTTTTCTTCGGATGTATAAACTTGACTAATATCGAAGTTGACGAAAATAATAGTCAATATTGCTCAGTTGACGGAGTTCTGTTTAATAAAGAAAAAACAGAGATATTTACGTTCCCTGCCGGGAGTAAAGTATCCGAATACGTCATTCCCAACTCGGTTACTTCTATTGGTAATTATGCTTTCATTGGCTGTTCAGAGTTAACCTCCATAACTATACCTAATTCTGTTACAGCAATTGGCTACGCTGCTTTCGGGATATGTAAAGGTTTAACCTCCATAATCATCCCCAACTCAGTTACTTCAATTGATGAATGGGCTTTCGCGTACTGTGAAGGACTAACCTCCGTAACTATTCCTAACTCCGTTACTTCAATTAGAGACGAAGCTTTCTATGGCTGCACAGGCCTATCCTCCATAACTATTCCCAACTCGGTTACCTCTATTGGCAACAACGCTTTCTATGGCTGCTCATACCTATCCTCCATAACTATTCCCAACTCGGTTACCTCTATTGGTAACAACGCTTTCTCTTGGAGTGGAATTCGAAATATCTCGATAAATAATCCCGAACCGCCTACCGTCGAAGGTGGGACATTCGATACATGGTATGAATTAACAATTTCCGTCCCCACAAACCTTGTCGAAACATACAAAGCTGCTGAGGGTTGGAAAGATCTCAATATTGTTGGAGTTGTACCTAAAAACCTCGCGAACGGAACTTCGACTACGGCTCTTAATTTCGATGCCAACACATTCGCCGGTATTCAGTTCGACGTTGAATGTCCTGCCGGTGTAGAACTTAGTGTGTGCGACGAAGCGGCCGCTCAGATGACAATAAGCAAAAGCGAAATTCCCGGCGGAAAGACTCGCTATATCGCCTATACGAATAATGGTGAGGCGCTTACTGCGGAGTTCATCGTCATGGCAACCGCTACAGAAGCAGAACGTGGTACGCTGAAAATCAGCAATATCATCACTTCAGTAAACGATGTACCTGTAGGTATCAGCGATGTAGAAATTCCCGTGCTCGGTTATGCTCTCGAGGGGCTCAGCGTTGCTGACGTATACGAAGGTTCGGAGACAGCCCTGGCTACCCCTGCTGAACTCGAAACTATTGAAGATCTGAGCATTGCTTGGATGCCCTACAGCAGTGACTTCGGTACACTTACAGAGGACGGTCTCTTCACCGCAAGCGCAGAAGGAACTATCACCGACCTGCCTCTCCAAATCAATGACCCGCTCGTACTCGCCCCGCTCGACGCTACCGCCATACTCAAGATTATGATGCTTATGGGCGACGTGAACCGCTCGGGTGCTATCGACATCGCCGACGTAGTAAGCGTAGTAAACGATATACTTATGCGCGACCCCGACCCGTTCGACTTCAAGCGTGCCGACCTCGACGGCAGCGGTGATATCAACATCGCCGACCTCACCCGCCTCGTCAAGCTCGTACTCGCCCAGCCCAAGGCTGTAGCCGCTCACAGCCGCATGCGCGTCCGTGCCGCCGAGGGTGAAATGCACCTCAGCGTAATTCCTACAGGAGCATCGGCCGACGGCAAGCGCCACGTATACGTTCACCTCGACACCGACCGCGAGTACACCGCAATGCAGGTAGACCTCGAAACAACAGGCGGTGCCCGCATCGAATCTATACACGCAGGTACAGGTATCGACAGCCACGTAATGGACCACGCCGTTATCGACCCAACCACCACACGCGTGCTCCTCTACTCACACTCCCTCGCCGCTCTGCCCGCAGGTGAGCACATCATCGACGTAACTATAGCCGACAGCAACGCCGACGCAAGCCCCGATGCAGAACTCATCGCCACCTCAGCAGTCAGCGCCGACGCCGACGGTCAGGCCTACAACCACGCCGAGGCCTCAGCCTACATCGGCGATATCCCCACGGGCATCAACGGTGCATACTCCGAGACCATGAGCATCACCACCGCTCCCGGTCAGATCTTCGTCACCTCACCCGCCGACGCTACCGTAAGCGTAATCGACCTCCAGGGC